>JBLGAT010000160.1:0-3031 GCA_047612485.1 Psychroserpens sp. | reverse complement strand
ATAGGTTCTCCTCTACGCTGGGGCACCTCTACAGGAACTACTTCATCGTTGAATTTTCCCGCCTTCCAAGCTGCTGCCGATCTCTCGTAGGACTGTATAGCATAGGCATCCTGATCTTCCCTAGTAAATTTATATTCAGTGGCACATGCATCTGCGCAAGTACCCATCGCGTTTTGGTCATAGGCATCTACCAAACCATCTTTTTGCATGCCATCGATCAAGGTGGCAGGTCCAAATTTATGTCCATTTCTCATATGTACATAATGGGGAATGGAACTCATGTTTTCCATACCTCCTGCTACAATGATTGAAGCATCGCCCAAAGCGATACTTTGTGCTGCCTGCATTACGGTCTTCATTCCTGAGGCACATACTTTATTAATTGTCGTACATGGGACGGTATCCGGAATTCCGGCAAAAATAGCTGCTTGTCTGGCAGGAGCTTGTCCTGTTCCTGCCTGTACCACATTACCCATTAAAACCTCTTCGACCAGTTTAGGGTCCAAATTGATTTTGTCCAAGGCTCCTTTAATCGCGATAGCGCCTAATTTTGGAGCAGGGATACTGGATAAAGCCCCCATGAAACTGCCTATGGGAGTTCTGGCAACAGATACAATAACTACTTCTCTCATGTCTCTTTTTATAAATGATATTGCGAAATTAATAAATTAAAGTGCAAAGAACATGGTTCTCACGGCAAAAGCCTTTTTTAAATATATATTTTTCTATTTTTGGTGGAGATACCAAGACATATGAGGAAATTTTTAGATCGGCTTTATAAAAATCAATCACTCATATATAAGTATATTCTATATGCTATGTCAATTTTCTTGGTCGTATTCTTTTTCCCTAAAGGGGGGAAGTTTAAGTACGAGTTCCAAAAAGGCAAACCTTGGCAGTATGATAATTTATACGCCCCATTTGATTTTTCCATTAAGAAAACGGATGAGGAGATCGCAAAGGAAAAGCTGGCCATTCAGAATGACCTAGTTGATTATTACGCTTTTGATGAGGACTTGGAAAAAGAAGTCTACTATGCTTTTGAAAGGAAATTCGATACCATTTTTGCAGGATACAAATTAAAGATGGGCCAATTTACCACCCTAAAGAAGGTAGGTTATGAAATTCTTGATGAAATCTACACCAACGGGGTCCTTAAGTCCACTGGAATAACCGCCAAAAGCAGCATTTATCTTGTTAAGGGCAATGAGGCGCGACAAGTTGATTATGATGACCTTTATAGGATTCAGGATATAGCAGATCTCGTTGATCGGGATTTGAGAAATAGAGGACTAAGTGCATATTCCTCGGAATTCCAAGAACTTTTTTTCAATGTCATCAAGCCCAACGTTTTTTATGATGAAAATCTATCTCAAAAGGAACTTGAGAATGAGTTTTCGGAACTATCCACTACCCGGGGTAATATAGATGAGGGGAAACTCATTATAGTTAAGGGGGAAGTTGTGGAAGCCGAGAATTTTAAGATTCTTAATTCCCTAAAAGAGGAATATGAATCTGAATTGTGGGCGGCCAACAATTATTATTTTATCCTTTTTGGGTATACGGTTTTAGTGGCTCTGGTCTTATTGATGCTTTTGTTGTTCCTGAAAAAATACAGGCCCATAACTTTTAAAAACAATACCAAGGTCACTTTTATCTTCTTTAATATTTTGCTGATGGTATTTGTGACCACATTGGTTGTGAAGTATGACGAAACCTATGTTTTTGTGGTTCCTTTGTGCATTCTTCCCCTAATAATAAAGACCTTCTTTGACGCACGCTTAGGTTTGTTTGTGCATGTACTGACCGTCCTTATATTGGGGTTTGTTGTTCCCAATAGCTTTGAATACATATTTCTTCAGATTATGGCTGGTATCGTTACCATTCTAACGGTTTCAGAGCTTTATAAGAGAGCCAATCTATTTATTTCAGTAGCGGAGATTACCCTAATCTATATGGTTGGTTATTTTGCCTTCCATATTATTCACGAGGGTAATTTGGATAATATTGAATGGTTGGTGTTCGGGCTGTTTTTGTTGAACGGGATGATCACCCTTTTTGTTCAGCCCTTGATCTATATCTATGAAAAAATCTTTGGATTGGTCTCGGATGTTTCCCTGCTAGAACTTACAGACACCAATTCCAAGCTTTTAAAGGAGCTATCCAATAAGGCCCCAGGGACCTTTCACCATTCCCTACAGGTGGCTAATTTGGCCGAGGCGGCTGCTAATGAAATTGGGGCGAATGCCATGTTGGTCAGGGTAGGTGCCTTGTATCATGATATTGGAAAAATGAACAATCCTACCTATTTTACAGAAAACCAGATCACCAATGTGAACCCCCATGATGAGCTACAGCCATTGGACAGTGCAAAGATCATTATTGCCCATGTTATAGAAGGGGTAGAGATTGCCAGAAAAAATAACCTTCCGGATCGTGTAATAGACTTTATTAGGGTGCATCATGGGACCACCTTGGTCTATTATTTTTACAAAAAACAAAAGGAATTGGAAGAGGGGGCACAAGAAAAGGATTTTAGATATCCCGGACCCATACCTTTTTCAAAGGAAACCGCTATCTTAATGATGGCCGATTCCATAGAAGCGGCATCTAAAAGTTTAAAAAACCCTACTTTTTTGATCATCGATGAGTTTGTAAATAAGATTATTTCTGGCCAAATGAATGCAAATCAATTCTTGAATGCCAATATTACCTTTAAAGAAATAGAGACCATTAAGAAGGTAATGAAACAGAAACTCATTAATATCTACCACCTTAGGGTTGAGTACCCCGAATAGGATTATAGGGGTGAAAAATATTTCGATAAAAAAATTCAAAAAATAGTTGCGTTCTAGGATATGAAAAAGTACATTTGCAACCGCATTTTTATATGCTTGATCTTAAAGATTATTGGAGAGGTGCCGGAGTGGTAACGGAGCAGATTGCTAATCTGTCGACGGGTAACTGTCGCCAGGGTTCGAGTCCCTGTCTCTCCGCTTTTTTTTCTTTTTGATATGTATTTTTGACATAT
>JBLGAT010000159.1:0-3105 GCA_047612485.1 Psychroserpens sp. | reverse complement strand
CAGCATTGGGAATAAAATGGACTTTGCTTTCGGAGATTCCCGCATTTACGCATTCGTCTTTGGTTGCTTGACTTACAGCCAGAAGAAAATCAAATTTCGTAAGATATTGTCTTACCCAATATTGGTAGAATGAAGCATTAAATACAATATCAAGACCATGTATAGTGGCACAAATGCGAATACGCTTTTGCAGACGAAGAAGTGGTGTTAAAATAAGGGCCATCAACCCATCATTTGCATGAATGATTTGGATGTTTTTATTTTTTTTCATCTTCCATAAGGCCCAAGGTGTTACGATTAGAAAAAATAAGAATTTGGGATAATTATTACTAAAAATAATCATGTGAACCTTTCGAACAGCCTTTACATATTGAATGAGTTCAAAACTTTGTTTTTGCATACCACCAGTGGATGGCGGATATTTATGTGTGATGAAAAGTATTTCTGCCTCTGGCTTGTGTTCGTTCACAGTGGAAATCGTTCGTTCTGGCAAAAATGATAATTTTAAACTAATTACATTCTTGTAGTCGGTATCATTACTATATTTCTTTTGGGTTGAACTAAAAGAAGATCGAAATACCTTAGTTTTAAATGTAAGCTTCTGTCGTTTTCAGATTGATTACCAAAAATAAATAGGCTGATTAGCTACACTACTTTCCTTTTCCTAGTACGATCTCTTTTTGATTTGTTTTCTTTGGCATCATTTTCGAGCAAACGACTAAACCTTTACTTTTTTAGGCAGAAAATCAGGATATGGGAAAAACCAGAATAGCTTTTTTTATAGATGTTCTTCTTGAACACATGGACGGAGTAGCGAATACGAGTAATCGTATAATATCCAGATTAGATTCTATGGAAATAGAGCCTATATTTTTCACTTGTCTACCACCACAAGCGGTTGATTTTCCTTATCGAATTGTTTTAGTACCCAACATTAAAATTCCCTATTCGAAAGATTACCCCTTTGCAATACCAGGGAAAAGAAGTGAAATATTTAAGATCCTTGACGAGTTCCAACCGGATTTGATTCATTGGAGTTCTCCTACATTGCTTGGGAAATATGCGACCAGATACTCAAAGCTGAAAGGCATTCCTAACATAACAATCTATCACACCCATTTTAGTGGTTATTTAGATTACTATAACTGGCTTCCTTTTAGGAGTTTTTTTAGAAAAAAATTGGACCATCGCATGACAAATCTTTACGATAAGGCCTCCTTAGTTTTAGCACCCACACTTTCGATGAAAGAGTTTTTAGTTGGGGAAGGTTTATCTCCGGATAAAATTGGAATTTGGGGGAGAGGAGTAGATAGTCAGAAATACAATCCAGATCATCGCTCGGAGGAACTGATCAGTACTTGGGGAGCGCAGGAAAAAATTAAAATACTGTTTGTCAGTAGATTATTCCATTATAAGGAGACAGATATGCTTATTAGACTGAGCCATATTTTGCCGCAAAACGTACTGCTCATTATTACAGGTGAAGGACCCGAGCGGGAGAAAATGGAAAAGGAATCAAATAAGAAAAATACGCTTTTTACAGGAAAATTGGTTGGACATGAATTATCAGAGGTATATGCCTCTGCTGATATTTTTGTATTTCCATCACTCACTGATACGTTCGGGAATGTTGTGCTAGAAGCCATGGCCTCAGGTTTGCCGGTAATTGCAGCAAATGCTGGGGGGCCAAAAAATATTGTTAAACATGGAGAAACCGGTTATTTGATTGAACCTAAAAATGAGCAAGCATTTAATGATCATATTAGAAAATTGAGTGAGGATAAGGCCTTGTTCAATAATATGAAAAGTAAAGCGCTCCAATATGCACGAGATACAAATTGGGATAGTTTAATCAAACAAATACAATCGAAATATTTGAATCTGATTAAAAAACAATAGAATTATGAGAAAACTGATTTTTTTTACCGTACTAAGCTGTTTTATGCTGTTTTCAACTGAGTCAGTGGAGGCGCAAGACAATAAGTATTTAAAGCTTGATGAGACGCTTAATTATAAGATCAAATATGGTTGGTTAAAAATTGGTGATGCTGAGTTGTTCGTTGATCATAGGTTTCATATTATTGACGACCAGCAACATTATTTGGTACAATTCAAATTGAAAACTGTCGGCTGGTTAAGAATATTTGCCAATGTAGACCTTCGTTTTGAATCATATGTTAATGCGACAACATTTCAACCCCATCATGCTTCGCGGATTGTAATGACAGGCAAGAAAAGTGATATTCAACTTGATGAGTTTACCTATACCGACTCTATATATGCGGAAACTTATAAGCAAGAGAAACAGGAAACTAGTGTCAATGTATATCCAAAAGTAGGAGTGGCATTTACTGATGCATTAAGTGCATATATGTACGTAAGATCAAAAGAATTGAACTTGACAAATGATGAAGAGGCTAGACTTTATATCGCCAATCACTTATATGAATTCACAATGACACCAGACCAGTTGTTCAATAAAAAAGGACAAAAATCATATGAGCTAATCTTTCCACCAATTAAAGAATTCCCAAGAGAGAAGAAGAATTATGTAACACTGGAAAAGGATACTAATATCCCAGTGGAGATTAGATTATCTACAAACAATGGTAATTTCTTTTTTGCACTAAGTAAGTAGGGGAAAAGAATATTTATGCTATTGCCGAGCCTCTAAGTTTCTATGATGTTGGAGTGTAGCGAAGTTGTTTGAGCGGCTTTGTACCTCATTAGGGACGTTTAGAGAAAAAGGCAATCATCTTGATTTTGGACAATAACAGGAAATCGCGCTTAGCGAGATATGGAACAAGGGAAAGGTTAGAACGATCCATTCAATTTTGATAGACCTAATCCCATGGTTTTCGTAAAAAAATTACGAGTTCCAATCGACTAAAATGAATGGTGGCTGATTACAATTTTAAATTTCCTGGGATCCGTATTTTCCTACGGCTAATCTAGATAATCCAATTTTCAGATATTTTATAACCAAGCATATTGCCCTTGCTCTAGCCAGCGTAAGAAGTGCACCCTTAAGTACGTGTAGGTAGATAGGGTTAATCCTTTACGATGGGATTACAATAAATATTACGGCTTGCCTTTTAATCTCAA
>JBLGAT010000158.1:0-3175 GCA_047612485.1 Psychroserpens sp. | reverse complement strand
ACATGGTACAAAATTACGTTATATTTATCTAGATGGAAACAAAAGATAAAACAGCAATTATTCTAGGTGCTACTGGTCTTACTGGAGGGATTTTACTGGAAAGGCTCCTAAGCAATGAGCAATATAAAAAGGTAATTCTTTTTTCTAGATCTACTGTAGGTCGCACGCATCCTAAATTGAAGGAATACCTGATAGATGTACTCAAATTGGAAAAACAGGTCGATCAATTTAAGGCGGATGAGGTGTTCTGCTGTATTGGTACTACCAAAGCAAAGACTCCAGATAAAAAAAGATATAAAGATATTGATTATGGGATACCATTAAGCGCTGCAAAACTTTGTAAAGCCAATGATATCCAAACCTTCATCCTGATTTCTGCCCTAGGCGCCAATGCCAATAGTGGGGTATTTTATAATCGGGTAAAGGGGGAGATGGAGCGTGATGTAATGAAATATAATATTCCCAAAATACATATTATGCAGCCTTCCTTAATAGGTGGGGAGAGAGAGGAAAAAAGGGCAGGGGAATGGCTTTTTAAACAATTGTTCGGACTTTTCAATCTTTTACTGGTTGGGCCATTGAAAAAGTATCGATCTATAGCTCCAGCGCGTATCGCGGAGGCCATGGTCTGGTTGGCCAACCATGATTACGATAAAATTAGAGTGGAATCTGACGAGATCCAAGAGATCGGAATTAAATAGTTGCCTAGATTGAATTCATGATAGAAATAGAGCGAAAATTTTTGGTGACCTCCAATGGTTATAAAAAGGAGGCCCAAAATAAAAAAAGAATAGTTCAGGGCTTTTTAAATACGGATCCTTTAAGAACCGTTAGGATTAGAATTAAGGAAGGCCAAGGTTTTTTAACCATTAAGGGGATAGGCAATGAAAACGGCACCACTCGTTTTGAATGGGAAAGGGAAATACCGTTTAAGGAAGCAGAAACCTTGCTTAAGTTGGCAGAGCCAGGAGCAATTGACAAGGTGAGGTATGAGGTACCGATAGGAGACCATTTATTTGAAGTGGACGAGTTTTTTGGGGAAAATGAAGGACTCGTGGTGGCGGAGGTGGAATTGACCCATGAAAACGAATTTTATGAAATGCCTGCCTGGTTAGGTGCCGAAGTAACAGGGCAAACTAAATACTACAATGCGCAATTGAGCAAAAATCCGTATAAAAAATGGCAACAATAAAATGATGGGCATCAATAACCCTCTTGGGAATTTGGGTTTCCTGCAAACAGCACAAGGAACATTTGCCTTTAGAGCCCCAATGAATAGAGACAAAAAAATCAGCCATTACCCAAACCAAAAATCAGTTGGAATTAAAAGGATTTCAAATCTTTGACTATGTAGATGAGAAAACTTTTGACACGGTATTGATGCAACAATATTTTATTGCCTTTTTAAAGGCCGGGCCCAAAAGGGATCAAACTGAAGGGAAAGCAGATAGTTTGCAAAAATTACATTTAGACCACCTAGGGAGAATGAAAGAATTGGGATATGCGGATATATCCAGTCCATTTGGTGTTGAAGGGGAATTGTATGGCATAACTATCTATAACGTCCCTACACTTCAAATGGCAGATAGTCTTGCCCATATGGACCCCATGGTTTCTGCGGGAATATTGACTATAGACATGTACCCATGGTGGGCCGCAAAGAGCTTCTGTCCGATGTATTTATGTAGCCAAGACACCCTCTTTCTCAATAATGGGAATATTGATAAGGTTTTGTTCGTTCACGGTATTTTTCTCAAAGATATAGCGCCGTTCGTATAATTTGTCATCGGCAAAAAATGTCACAAAAAATTCATTGTCCAAAGCCAATACATCTTCTTGGACCATTTCTATTTTTTCAAAGGATTTGGCCCCTACTAGGCCAATACCATGCCTCATAGTAGAGGTTTTCTTATTCTTGTCATATCCTTTGGTGACGATAAGGACCATATCTATTTGGGCGCTTCTATTGTTTATGATATAGGCGTTCCAGTCCTTGGAGAGGAAATCATCGTTCCATTCGTGTACAATAGCTACAAATACTTCTTTGGCAATAGGGATCTCAATATCTTTTTTCATCGATTACCTTGGTGATTTAAAGCGAATAAAGATTCAAAAAAATTTATTTTAAGTCGCTAAATGGAACTTTTAAATTGCTCTAAGAATCGAATATCGTTTTCACTGAGCAAACGAATGTCTGAAATCTGGTGCAACAAAAGGGCAATCCTATCAATGCCCATTCCAAAAGCAAATCCAGAATATTCATTAGGGTCAATCCCACAGTTTTTCAACACATTGGGATCTACCATTCCACACCCCATAATTTCCAACCAACCTGTTCCTTTGGTCATCTTATAATCGGTCTCTGTTTCTAGGCCCCAATAGACATCAACTTCTGCGCTAGGCTCGGTAAATGGAAAATAGGAGGGTCTTAAACGTATTTTTGACTTTCCAAAAAGTTCTGTGGTAAAGAATTGTAGGGTTTGTTTTAAGTCAGCAAAGGAGACGTTTTTGTCAATGTAAAGCCCTTCCACTTGGTGAAAGAAACAATGGGAACGTGCCGATATAGCCTCGTTCCTATATACCCTTCCTGGAGAAATGGTCCTAATGGGAGGTTTGTTGTTTTCCATATAACGAACCTGAACCGAGGAGGTGTGGGTGCGCAATAAAATATCGGGATTGGTCTGAACAAAGAAAGTGTCCTGCATATCCCTTGCCGGGTGGTATTCAGGTAAATTCAAGGCAGTGAAGTTGTGCCAATCATCCTCTATTTCTGGACCTTCCGATACGTTGAAGCCAATCCTGGAAAAGATATCTATTATTTGATTTTTGACGATGGAGATCGGATGTCTCGTCCCTAGCTCCAAAGGATCCCCAGGTCTTGTAAGGTCGCCATAAATTCCCGTTTCCAGCACGCTGTTTTCCAAAAAGCTTTTTAAGGAATTGACCTTGTCGGTGGCGGCATTTTTAAGTTGGTTCACAACCTGCCCGAATTCTTTTTTTTGATCATTGGGAACATTTTTGAATTCTGCGAAGAAATGGTTCAGAATCCCTTTTTTTCCTAAATATTGAATTCGGAATGCTTCAATTGCTTCTACGTTATCGGAAGAGAAATTTTCTACTTCCGTAATATGTTGCTTCAGTTGATCTATCATGGTCTCTTTTATGGCTTATGGAG
>JBLGAT010000157.1:0-3209 GCA_047612485.1 Psychroserpens sp. | reverse complement strand
ATGAAAAATTAAACTCAAAAAAATGAAAATAAATTTATTAAAAATGTGCTGTATTGTTGCCTTAGGCACTATTTCTATTAGTTCTTGTGGTGATAAGGAAAAAACAAAAGCAGATGCCGATGATGGGCCACACGGGATCATTTTGGCAAACATGGACACTACGGTAAGTCCAAAAACCGACTTTTACAATTACGTCAATGGTTCTTGGATGAAGACTACTGAAATCCCAGATGACCAAACCACTTGGGGTGGATTCACCGTCTTGAGAAAGTCTACAGATGCGGATGTGTTAAAGATAATAGCGAATGCCAAACAAAGCGATAAATATGCTCCAAGTACGGATCAAGCTAAAGCTATTATGATTTTTGAATCAGAATTAGATACCGTAGCTAGGGACAAAGCAGGTATTGAGCCTTTGAAACCAGCACTGGAAAAAATAGAAAACATCAAAACTATTTCCGATTTACAAAAGGTAATAACAGAAAATGCAAGTACCATCTCCCAACCATTTATGGGCATTGCAGCTTTTTCAAATCCCAATAACAGTGCTATGAATTCTGCATATATTGTTCCTGGCGGTTTAGGTTTACCAGATAGGGATTACTATACCAATACAGATGCGAAGTCAGTTGAAATAAGACAACAATATGTTGATCATATTACACGAATGCTACAATTTTTAGGCGATAGTAAAGAAGCGGCAAGAAAGCAGGCAGAAACTATCCTTGCCTTTGAAACCAAATTGGCCATTCCAAGATTGGATAAGGTTGCCAGTAGAGATTTTAGAAACTTCAATAATCCAAGAACATTGGTTCAATTACAAAAAATGGTACCTGCCATTACTTGGAAACAAGCGTTTAAAGACTTGGGAGTGTCAAAAGAATTGGATACCGTTATGGTTATGCAACCTGCCTACATGGATTTCCTTCAAAAAACACTTTCAAAAGGAAATATCGAAGAAATGAAAACGGTAATGCGATGGTCTACTTTAAACGATGCTGCTGGAATGCTCACCACTGAATTAGAAAAAGCAAATTGGGATTTTTATAATAAGACGCTGTATGGCAGCAAAAAACAAAAACCGGCAGACGAAAGAGCATTATCTACTGTAAACGGTAGTGTTGGCGAAGCACTGGGGAAATTGTATGTTGATGAAAAATTTCCGGTAGAAGCAAAGGAGAAAGCTGTAAAAATGATTGCCAATATTATTAATGCTTATAAAGATCGGATAAATAATTTGGAATGGATGGGCGATACCACCAAGCTAAAAGCTATTGAAAAACTGGATAAATTTACAGTGAAAATAGGATATCCAGATAAATGGAAAGATTACTCTTCAATGGCCGTAAAACCTGGAAATACATATTATGACAATATGGTTGCCGTTGCAAGTTGGGAATTGAAGGATAATTTGGACAAAGTGGATGAACCAGTTGACCGCACAGAATGGGGAATGTCACCACAAACAGTAAATGCCTATTTCAATCCATTCAATAATGAAATTGTATTTCCGGCTGCTATTTTACAACCTCCATTTTATGATTATAAAGCTGATGATGCCGTAAATTATGGCGGTATCGGTGCTGTGATCGGTCATGAAATATCACATGCCTTTGATGATAGCGGATCAAGGTTCGATGCAAATGGGAATTTGGTGAATTGGTGGAGTGCTTCTGACCTTGAAAATTTCACTGTACGAGGAAATGCCTTGGCTGCACAATATGACAATGTAGAAGTATTGGATAGTGTTTATATAAACGGGAAATTTACTTTGGGAGAAAACATAGGGGACCTTGGAGGTGTACTTGCCGCCTATGATGGATTGGAGAACGACTTTAAAAAGAACGGAAGACCAGAAAATATAGATGGTTTCACACCAGAACAACGTTTCTTTATGAGTTGGGCTACAGTATGGCGAACACTTCAACGTGAGGAAGCCCTTAGGACACAAGTAAAAACAGATCCTCATTCCCCAGCTCGTTACAGAGCAACGGAACCTCTTAAAAATGTGGATGCGTTCTACACCGCTTTTGATATAAAAGAGGGCGATTTAATGTATGTTGCTCCTGAAAAGAGAGTACGTATTTGGTAATAATGATTGTATTGATATAAAAAATAAGGAGCCCATGGGCTCCTTATTTTATTTAAGTTCTATAGTCGGTTTTTAGAAATGATCCTAATTCATGGTTACTAAGGCCAACAAAATCACCCTATCCAAATACCTTGTTTACTTTTGCATATTGCAAGAGCATTATTGTTTTAGCATCCTTGATGGCTCCTTGCTGCACCAAATCCAATGCTTCTTCAAATTCATATTCCAAGATCTCAATGTTCTCAGTTTCATTTGCAGATCCACCGCCTTCGCCTACCTTCATTTGATCATCGTATTGGCCTATAAAGAAATGCAGAATCTCTGATACAGAACCAGGGGACATATAGGATTCAAATATTTTTTTAACATCTCTAATTCTATAACCTGTTTCCTCTTCAACCTCTTTTTTAATACAATCCTCTGGATGATCACCATCTAGCAGCCCTGCACATACTTCTATCATCATACCTGTTGGGTTCCCATTCTTATAAGTAGGCATCCTAAACTGCCTTGTGAGTACTACGGTGCCTTTTTCCTTATTATATAAAAGTATAGCAGCTCCATTGCCACGGTCATAGACTTCCCTTACTTGTTTTTCCCAGGTACCATCTTCCTTCTGGTATTCAAAAGTGACTTTTTGAAGGGTGTACCAGTGATCCGATAGCAGTTCTTCCCTAATATTTCTTATCGTACCGTTCTTCAATTGTTAGCTGTGTTATTTATGTTTTATTTATTGATGACCACTTTTCTAGACCGTAACCGTCTTATTGAGATAATGCCTAAAAGGCAACATTTCTTTATATACATGTACTACCTTTTCATTAAAATCATCTTGCAGGATCTCATTTTCGGTTATGGAATGCATTACGGCAAAGGTTTTGTTTTTGAGCAGATCTAAATGAAGGTGCTCCTTGGGAAAGCCTTTGGGTGCCATTTTTAATTTCTGGTCCGGGACCAAACCACCAAAAGTATCCTGAAACGACTTTTTATGGATGATCTTTTTAAATTCTTCCCCGTCATAATCAATGCCATCCCTAATACTTTGTAGTGTTTTTGAATCTGGGCGCCAAAACCCACCGGCCAACATAGAATCACGGATGCCTATCTGAATATAAAA
>JBLGAT010000156.1:0-3245 GCA_047612485.1 Psychroserpens sp. | reverse complement strand
TCAAGATTTTCAGAATCACAACTTGCCTATAATATCACTGCAGTCATTGGATGTCTTTTAGGAGTCCTCATGGGGCAATTTGATGTGGCCTATATCATAGCAGTGGCATTGCCCGCCCTGATGTTCATTTACCCAATAACCATTGTGCTTATTTTGCTAAATGTAGTACATGATAAATGGGCCTCAGCCTATGTTTTTAAAGCGGTAATCCTGATGACCATTATCTTTAGTGTTCCAGATTTTATGAACAGTATCAGCCTAGGGAAATATATGGAATCGATCAACCTGCTAATTCCTTTGAGCGAATATAGTCTTGGATGGGTATTGCCTGCTTTTGCAACTTTTATTGTCGCGAATCTTATTAATAGGAGCTTTCCAAAAACAACAGAGCGATAATTTTTTAGATAAAATGAGGGACTTAAGAAAGTCCCCCATGTGTTCAAATAGTCCTCCAAATCTGTTCGAGCCCAGTCTGGAACCGAACTCTACACTTAGAATTATTGATTCATCAACCCTTCAATCTCCTCTACCTCAATCGGGATATTGGCCATCAAATTAAACGGTTCCCCTTTTTCTTGGATCACCACATCATCTTCCAAGCGGATGCCAAAACCTTCTTTGGGAATATAGATCCCCGGTTCCACCGTAAAGATCATATTCGCTTTCATTGGGGTTTTTAAGTGTCCGTAGTCATGGGTGTTCAGCCCTATGTGGTGACTGGTTCCATGCATGAAATATTTTTTGTACGCCGGCCAATCCTTTTTTTCATTTTGCACATCGGCCTTGTCCAACAAGCCCAAGCCCAATAGCTCCGAGGTCATTAATTTTCCTACCTCTTTATGGTACTCGGCCCATATAGTTCCGGGCACCAACATTTTCGTGGCATCCTTTTTCACCCTTAGGACTGCTTCATAAACTGCTTTTTGACGGGTCGTAAATTTTCCATTTACAGGAATGGTCCTACTAAGGTCACTGGAATAATTGGCATATTCAGCAGCCACATCCATTAACAAAAGATCCCCATCCTTGCACTGTTGGTTATTGACCACGTAGTGCAGTACATTCGCATTGTTGCCAGAAGCAATAATAGGAGTATAGGCAAACCCTTTGGATTTATTCTTCAAAAACTCGTGCATCAGTTCGGCCTCGATCTCGTATTCCCAAACTCCAGGTTTTACAAATCCCAACAACCTTCTAAATCCTTTCTCAGTAATATTGCAGGCCGTTTGCATAATATCCAGCTCTTCGGGCTCTTTAATACCCCTGATCTCCTGCAAGATGGGATTGCTCTTCGCCCATTGGTGGGCTGGGAAGTTTAACTTACATTTTTTAATGAAGCGATCTTCGCGTGTTTCGGTGACAACAGCTTGGCGGTAATGCTCATTGGTGTTGAAATAAACGGTATCGGTCTCCGTCATAAGGTCGAAGAATATCTTGTCAAAATCACTCAACCAATAAACAGTTTCTATCCCTGAAACCTCAGTGGCTTTTTCCTTGGTCAGTTTTTCACCTTCCCAAACGGCAATATGATCATTGGTCTCGGTCACAAACAATATTTCCCTGTGCTTTTTATCCATGGTATCCGGAAAAAGCAGCAATATGGTTTCTTCCTGATCGGCTCCACTTAGGTAAAAAATGTCCCGATGTTGTTCAAAGGCCAAAGTACTATCTGCTCCTATGGGGTATACGTCATTGGAATTGAAAACTGCAATGCTCTTAGGCTTCATCTGTGCCATAAACTTTTTGCGGTTCTTAATAAATAAGGTATTCGATATTAGATCGTATTTCATCTGTTGATTTTGATTAATTATTTATACCATGGTCCTTCTAAATACAAGATATTCAACACCCTGTATTTTTTAAAGTATTCCCATAAATTTTTCGATTTTCCCAAAAATAGGAAAATCACTATCCAATCAAAAAAAAGCGGCCCCTAATTAAATTTCTTTAACTTTTATTTATTCAATGCCACACTTTGGATCAACCAAAAAGCCACTGTAAAACAAACACTTTTGCCAATGGAACAAATTGCTTAACTTACCCCCTATTCTTTAACTCATTTCACTTCAATGAAAAAACTCTTCTTATCCGTTATCTTGGTGTCCACAGTAATTGGTACCGCTCAAATGGCCCCATCAACAAAGGCTGACATTCAAAAAGCACTCCAACAAAAAGAAGTAAAGGACGCCAACTCTTTGGTAAAAAATATTCCTTTCAAAAATATTGGCCCCACCATCATGAGTGGCCGCGCGGTGGATATTGATGTCAACCCCAACAACCCCACTGAATTTTATGTGGGATATGCCTCCGGTGGCCTATGGTACACCAACAACAATGGCACATCATTTACCTCGGTCATGGACAATGGTCTGACCCAAAATGTGGGGGATATTGCAGTGGACTGGAAGACCGGTACTATATGGGTTGGAACTGGGGAAAATAACGCCTCTCGTTCTTCTTACGCTGGGATTGGACTCCTAAAATCCATGGACAAAGGAAAGACATGGCAACAAATGGGATTGGAGGACTCCCACCATATTGGGAGAATAATTCTAAACCCTTCCAATCCAGACGAGGTAGTGGTAGGTGTTACCGGACATTTATACTCACCAAACGAAGAGCGTGGTATCTATAAAACCATGGATGGTGGAAAAACTTGGAACAAAACCCTTTTTGTTAACAAAGATGCGGGTATCATAGATGTGGCGATGGCTCCCGATAATTTCAATATCCAATATGCAGCTTCTTGGGAAAAGGATAGAAAGGCATGGGATTTTATTGGAAATGGCAACGGCTCAGGAATTTACAAAAGTACGGACGGGGGGACTACTTGGAACAAAGTTTCTACTCCCAAAAGCGGATTTCCAACTGGTGAGGGTGTTGGTAGGATAGGTTTGGCCGTTTTTGACGAAAACACAGTTTACGCGGTACATGATAGTCAATTTAGACGTGAAAAATCGGACGAGTCCGAAATCAAATCCGAAGGTCTGACTAAAGAGGATTTTAAAACCATGAGCACCGAAGCTTTCCTTAAATTGGAGGATAAAAATTTGAATGAATTCTTAAAAACCAATGGATTTCAAGAAAAATACCGTGCCAATAATGTAAAGCAATTGGTAGAAAGCGGTACCGTAAAACCAATAGATATCGCCAACTATTTAGAGGATGCCAATTCTATGTTGTTCGATACGCCTGTTGTGGGCGCCGAAGTGTTTCGGAGTGATGATGGGGGAAAAACCTGGAAG
>JBLGAT010000155.1:0-3320 GCA_047612485.1 Psychroserpens sp. | reverse complement strand
TAAGTCATCCACAATAGTCTTTCTATCTTTATCGGAAATTTTACCGCTTAATAAGCCTGCAGAACCAACCAATGTTGCATTGATTTCTCTGAAGAAAATGAGCAATTCCTTTGAAATGGCAACTTCCTCAAAAGTGGATTTCTCGGTTAGTTTTTTAATGAAATTCAAAAATCTTCTAAGATAGAAAAGCGTCACCATGGATACCCCGTTCCCAACCAATGCATTGTTGGCATCGTTCCATTCCGGTCTCTGGGTATTTAACCATATCCCTGCCTCAGGGATAAAATTGGAACATTTTGCCAAAGCCGTGGCCAATAGTTTTTCGATAAAATTAACCTTACAGATCTCCTTGTTTTGATTGAGCAACAAGAGACCGTCTGCCCCTAATTCTTTGTTCCTAATATGAAGGATATGATCTAGTTTATCATCGAATACAATGGTATCCTTTGGGTTTTTCAGAATGTCCGAATACCCTTTGATTTTATAGGGAACATTAGCATAAACAAAAACATCATCGTTAAAATAGCTAGCCAATTTGTTGGGGTAATAATCTTCTGAAAACTCCAAGAATTTCAATAGATAAACAATTTGGTGGTCTCCCCAATAGCCGATAAAGGAAAAAGGATCTTCGGGCTCTATAACTTCCCAATCAAACCCACCCTTGGTAACCCGGTACGGGTTATAACCATCAAATGTTGAGGCATTAAGGAACTTAAAGATCATGCTTTCCATAAACTCTGGGTAAGAGTGGGCCAAAGCCTCCCAATTTTGAAAAATATCCCTCCAGTTTCCTTCGTAATCCAACACCTTGGAACCATCTTCCTCACTTTTAGTATTTATGGAAAACTTGTTCCAAGGCCTACTAGGGTCACCATGCCTTCTACTAAATTTTAGCGGCATGTACTCTATACAAAGTCGCTTAAAGTCGGCATCCTTATTTTCCAAGGTCAATGCCTGTAATTGGGACAAGGAAAATACCTCGGAAAGTTGTTTTAGCAGGCTTTCATTTCGTTTAAAAACCTCCTTGTTGGCGTTGGCCAAATAGGTTTTAAAATCTTGGGCTTCAATCTGATAATTATTATCAAAAATGCCGCCCCTCATAATATTGAACATTACATTGGCAAAATGACGTGTAGTTCTAAGCTCATCCGCAGAAGCCTGAAATCCGTCTGCAGCGGCGGTCAATTCCTTAAGGTTTTTAGTTCCTAGGTCAATATCGGCATGGATCTCTTGAATCAAGTCCTTTTCAGTACCTAAAAGATTGGAGATATGGGCCACATCACTCGGCCCTTGATTTACATTGGCCACTATAAGCCAACTTTTCTCCTTCTTTCCTTCCAATTTTAATTCGGCATGTACAAAATAGGCCGATTTTTCCGCCTTTATGTCTACTTCTTGTTCTATGGGGAGGCCTTTCCTAAATGAACTTATTTGTCGCGATGAGATCAGATAAGAACAGTCTTCCAATCCAAGTGACCACGCTATGGTAGATTTCAGGGCTTCACTAGGTTCCGATTTATCCACTATAATGGCACTAAGGGCATAGATACCCAATCCTATTTTTGCCTCAAGTTCATTTTTCTTGTAGGCATCTACCAAATTACTCCTACTATTCTGTAATGCAGTCGATATTCCATAGGGCAAAATATTTTGAATACCATCCAAGAGAGTCAGTTGTACCTCTTCATCACTGTTATTGACAAAGGTGCTTTTTCTTACAAAGCCATATTCATTACTTGAGTTCCATTGGTACCTAAAGATGAGTCCTAAGTCCAAATTCACCTCTTCGAAAATTATTTTATTTCCAAATTTGTTTTTGTAGAGGTTCCTACGCGTATTGTAAACGCCTTTTTGGTTTTCAGAAAATGGCTCCCACAATATGGTTCTATCGCTCAAATGGACCTGCACCAAGGTCTTACTTCCTGTAACCTCTGCAGATTCTGTAATCTTATCATCCGTGTAATATGGAAAGAGAGCCATGTCACTATCCTTTCTTCCTGCTGTTATACCACCATTACTGGACAAGAACATCCAATGATTGGAATCACTGACGATACTCATAAAGAATGGTCTCATGGCATCGTTATTGGAAATCTTATAATATGTATCGTTTTCAATTTCTACATATTCACCGCTAACCTCATGGTCGGCAAAATATGCTGGGTTCTTTCCTATATAAATTTGTTTTCCCTTCATGGAACCTATTTTAATCGATTAAAATTCATAACCCCAATTAAATACATAAGTACTCAATTGAGGTTTTTTTTTCTATTTTTAGTTGTTTTTTAATTGACCTTAAACGGTATATTTGCCGTGCCTTCGTGATTAAAACCATCATCTGCATATACGAACAACCTGTAATTTCCCGGCGCAGGGGATTTAAATTTCAGCATACCGTCCTTTTGCTCCAAAATATCAATATTCACCGCTTTTGGCCGGGCCTCGTGGTCCCCTCCTTCTTTGACCTCCTCACTTTCCGGTAATACTTCCCATTTGTAGGTTATGGGATCATTTTCAATATCCTTAATTTTTACTTGGGCTGTATATTCTTTACCAGGTTCCAGGACAACACTTTCATAGGCCGTATTTCCTTTCAAAACAAAAGAAGCTATCTGAGGGGTCCTATTATCCGGCCATTTTCCATTCCAGATATAATGCATCACCCCCACTGATTCCGTTTCTTTGCCATTTTCCAAGAAGACGCCGTACCAGGTAGGTGTGCGCTCTTGTTTGTTTCCCCATAGAAAAACATAGGAACCTATACATTGGAGGGTATCCGCTGCAATTCCACCTTTATATCTCTTTAGGTAATTACCTGCTTTTAAAGTGCTATTTTCTTCAATAGGCGCTCCCCATGTTGTTGTTGGCACCTCCCAGTGCCCCGTTGCACCCCACTCTGTCACCATATAAGGACCTTTCCAACCATATTCCCTAATCAAGTTGGGCACATCTGGTAGGTCCCCATACATCTGTACGGACAAAATATCCAAATCCTTGCCTCTTTCGTTGATATAGGTGATTTCTTGCTGGGAAATTCCTGCTAGTGTTGTGGTAGTCGGATGATTTGGATCCAATTCATGGATCATTTTTGAAATGTCATTAACGGCGTCCCATACTTTGGGATTTGTGTAATTTAAATTTAGTTCATTACCAATGACCCAAATGAGCAAGGCAGGATGATCTTTAATTTCTAAAACCTCCATCTTTATGCGCTCCATCTGTTCTTGCACCGCCTCCTCGTCATCGTAGTCAAAACCATGTCGCTCTCGTTCCACTTCAAGACCCATGCTAACCATTAAGCCATATTTCTGTGCCTCATC
>JBLGAT010000154.1:0-3369 GCA_047612485.1 Psychroserpens sp. | reverse complement strand
GGACCAACATCAGTACGGTTACCAATACCGAAGGCACATTTTCACTTAAAATACCAAAAAACAACGTTCAAGGAAATATTAGAATTTCCTTCTTAGGTTATAAGACCAAAACAGTAGCAATTACCGACTTACGACCCGAAAAAAATGAGATCATGATGGATATGTCAAGTATCGTACTCACCGAGGTCAACCTAACCGTGCCCAAAAGTGCCGAAGGACTGGTTCGAGAAACTTTGGCAAACAAAGGGGATAACTACTTTAATGATCCAACCATTATGACGGCATTCTATAGGGAGACCATAAAGAAGAGGCGTAAAAACGTTTCCCTATCCGAGGCAGTTGTAACCATTTATAAGGCGCCATACAATACTCCAAAAAGAGATGCTGTGCAGTTGTACAAAGCTCGAAAAAACACAGATTACAGCAAGTTGGATACAGTAGCCCTAAAATTGGAAGGCGGCCCATTCAATACCCTGTATGTTGATATCATGAAATATCCTGAATATATTTTTACCAATGAGGATATCCCAAAATACATTTTTAGTTTCGATCAGTCCACTAGGGTAAATGACAGGCTTATTTATGTGGTAAATTTTGAACAACATACTTATATCAATGAGCCCTTGTACAAAGGGAAACTCTACATTGATTCACAAAATAAAATTCTTACCAGTGCCATCTATTCCCTAAATATTACGGATGTTGATATGGCCGCAAAATTATTTGTCCGAAAAAAGCCTGCCAACGCAAATGTTTGGCCTACAGATGTGGCATATAGGGTAGATTATAGAGAAAAGGATGGGAGGTGGTATTATGGCTACAGTAATGTGTTGATGGAATTTAAGATTAATTGGGACGACCGTTTTTTTAATTCCGTTTATAGTATGACTGCTGAAATGGCTGTGACCGACTGGGAAATAAATACAGAGAAGGCCAGTTTAAAGGCAAGGGAAAAAATGAAATCCCGTATTATCTTGAGTGATGAGGCCAGTGGTTTTTCGGATCCTGATTTTTGGGGCGAATACAATATCATAGAACCTGAAAAATCTATCGAATCTGCCATTAAAAAAATTCAAAGGCAATTAAGAAGGTCAAGATCAAAAGAACTAACATCCGCCTTTTAAGGTCATAAGACATGGAAGTAATTCAATAAATCTAAACACCTTTAAATTTAGGTTTTAGAAATAAAAAAAGCCGCTCTTCAGAGGAAGAGCGGCTTTTTAATTATTATAATGCTTATCGTTCACTTTCAAAATTTTCCAAGGTCCTGGTTATAATGCCTACGCAATCCAATAACTGTTCCCTAGTCATAACCAACGGAGGAGCAAATCGTATGATGTTCCCATGTGTTGGTTTTGCCAAAAGTCCATTTTCCTTTAGGGCCATGCAAATATCCCAGGCGGTCGTACTGTCTTCTGTATCGTTTATCAAAATGGCATTCAACAAGCCTTTACCCCTTACCGCATTTACCATTGAGCAGGTAGGAATAAATTTATTCAATTCGTCCCTAAATAGTTCTCCTAGTTCAAATGCATTTTGGGCGAGTTTCTCCTCTTTTATGACTTCCAATGCCGCAATACCTACAGCTGCCGCCACAGGGTTACCACCAAATGTACTTCCGTGGTTCCCGGGACCAATTACCCCCATAATGTTATCATTTGCCAAAACACCTGATACCGGATAGGCACCTCCGGAAAGGGCTTTCCCTAAAATTAAAATATCGGGTTTTACCTCTGGAGTTCCACTACAGTGCTTGTCAGCACAACTACAATTACCACAAGTGGCCAATAACCTTCCTGTCCTGGCAATTCCTGTCTGTACTTCATCGGCAATAAAAAGGACATTGTGTTCTTCACATAAGGCCTTTGCCTTAGCAAGATAATCCTCAGAAGGAACAAAAACTCCAGCTTCCCCTTGAATTGGCTCCACTAAAAATCCTGCAATATTCTTATTGCTTTTTAATACGGTTTCCAAAGCCGTTAAATTATCATACTCAATTTTAATGAATCCCTGCGTATAGGGTCCAAAATGTTTTCTTGCGACTTCATCGTTGGAAAACGAGATGATTGTTGTGGTACGCCCATGAAAATTGTTCTTACAAACAATTATTTCAGCTTTATTTTCAGCAATTCCCTTTTTCTCGTAAGCCCACTTTCTACAGATCTTCAAGGCAGTTTCAACTGCTTCAGCACCTGTGTTCATAGGCAACAATTTATCGAATCCAAAAGTTTCTGCTGCGTATTTCTCAAATTTACCGAGAATGTCATTATAAAATGCTCTGGATGTTAATGTTAATGTTTGTGCCTGGTTTACCATAGCACCAACAATTTTAGGATGGCAATGCCCTTGGTTTACCGCTGAATAGGCCGATAGGAAATCGTAATATTTCTTGCCCTCTACATCCCATACAAATACGCCTTCACCCCTATTCAGAACAACAGGTAATGGATGGTAATTGTGGGCTCCGTATTCATTCTCCAATGCAATGGCATCCTCAGAAGTTAATCTTTCTAAAACTGACATGATTTCTACTTTTTAAATAAAACTTATATGATTCCTGCTTAAGGAGAGAAATCATCCTATGAAGTAACTGCAAATTACAAATAATTATGGGGATTATAAAGTTAATTAACGCTTTGTTACTCCCCGAACCCCTTAATTTTTAAGGAGTAATGGCCAAAGGGTCAATGGCCTTTTTATTGCAGCATAGGATCCATCCCATATCAAAAATCTTAATTTATACTTTAAGTTGGAAATAGCAAACTTAAAAGAATGGCTTTTGGCATTGGTCACCATCCAATCAGTTTGCATTAAAAACGGTGGAAAAATTCCAGCCCTTATATTTCCTTTTTGATATTAAAACACGTAAAACTTTAGATAGATTTTAGGCCCTACGCCCTTATTGTTCTATAAAAAGATTTTACTTTTGCGACATGCGTAAAAAGAACAAAAGACAGATCTTCGAAAATGTACAGGTTGTAGATGCCGGAGCGAAGGGAAAAACAATAGGAAAGGCTCCAGATGGCCGTGTAATATTCCTAACCAACACAGTTCCTGGAGATATAGTGGATGTGCAGACCACCAAAAAGAGAAAAGCCTATTTTGAGGGGATAGCCATTAAATTCCATACCCTATCCGATAAGAGAACAAAACCAGAATGTCAGCACTTTGGGGTTTGTGGAGGTTGCAAATGGCAAGATATGGGCTATGAGCACCAATTGTTCTATAAACAGAAAGAGGTTGAAAATAATTTGATACGCATTGGACATTTGGAATTACCGACCATAACCCCAATATTGGGTTCCGAAAAGCAATATTTTTATAGGAATAAGATGGAATTTTCTTTCTCTGATAGCAGATGGCTCACGT
>JBLGAT010000153.1:0-3405 GCA_047612485.1 Psychroserpens sp. | reverse complement strand
GTTTTTATCTGTATTTAATGCCATAATTAAATTGTTTCAACTTTTAGTTTCTTTTCTTCACCATGCGCATCCTTTGGAAGAATGTTGGCATTCTTTAATCTCTTTAGACGTTTATTGACGTTTCCTCGGATCACATAATGATCAATGGTAGGAGCAAATACGTTCATCAACAAAATTGCCAAAAAGACGCCTTCTGGGTATGCCGGGTTGAACACCCTGATCATTACAGATATAAATCCTATAAAAAATCCGTAGTACCATTTTCCCTTGTCAGTTTGCGAACCCGTTACTGGATCGGTAGCCATGTAAACAATACCAAAAGCCAAACCTCCTATGATAAGATGTTGCCAAAAATCTAAGCTCATCAACCCATAGAACTTACTACTATCAGTTATTAAACCAGCATCCACAACAACATTGAAAATAAGTCCCATCGCCAATGCACCGAGAACGGCACTCACCATAATCCTCCAACTTGCAATTTTTGTAAAGATTAAGAAAAGACCTCCCAATAGGATCAAAATAGTAGATGTTTCTCCAACAGAACCAGGAATAAAGCCAAAGAACATATCTGAAACGGAATACGTAATTTCATTTCCTCTTCCCTGAGCCAAATAGCCCAGAACCGTTTCACCTGAAATGGCATCAGCAGTTCCCGCTCTTTCTGCAGCTTCATGAACCCATACCTTATCACCACTCATCCAAGTAGGATACGCAAAGAACAAGAAGGCTCTAATAGTTAATGCAGGGTTTAGAATGTTCATCCCTGTACCACCGAAAACTTCTTTCCCAATAACAACTCCGAAGATAACGGCTACAGCCAACATCCACAAAGGAGTATCTATTGGAACGATTAAAGGAACAAGCATCCCTGTAACCAAGTATCCTTCCTCTACTTCGTGCCCTTTGATCACTGCAAAAACAAACTCAACGGCCAGTCCAACCACATAGGACACGACAACCAACGGCAATACCGTCCAAGCGCCCATGATAAAATTGTCCCAGGTCAAGAAGTTTCCAAGAAGGGAAGCTTGACGAATCACCCCATTGGCAGCATCAACCGCAGCATAATGCTGGTAACCCGCATTGAAAATTCCAAAGATGAGCACCGGCACCAAAGCCATTATCACCGTATTCATGGTCCTTTTTAGATCATCCGCTGAGCGAACGTGGGATCCTGAATGTGTTGTTTCATTTGGAGTGTACAAAAAAGTATGCAATGCGTTGAATGCAGGAGCCATTTTCTTGCCCTTGTACTTCTCCTTTAATTTGTGCAAATTATTTTTTAAACTCATCTCTTATCCTATTTCTTTATACAACAAGTCCAATCCTTCCCTGATGATCTGCTGATGGGGTTGTTTGGAGATACAAATAAACTCTGTCAATGAAAAATCTTCCGGAGCCACTTCATATAATCCCAATTGTTCCATTTCGTCCAAATCTCCTATCATACATGCCTTAAGCAATTGTAAAGGATAAATGTCCAAAGGAAAAACCTCCTCATATTTACCGGTTAACACAAAAGCTCGGTGCTCACCATTGGTGTTTGTGTCCAGATCATATTTTTTATTGGGGAACATCCAAGAGAATGTTAAGGCCCTGGTAGACGATATTTTATCAAAAACCGGTTTGTTCCAGCCGAATAATTCATAATCGTCACCTTCTGGAATAACACTTACCGTATTGTTATAATAGCCCAAATACCCATCCGGTTTAGTTTTGGAACCGGTAAGAACATCACCATTGATAACTCTGAAATTTTTGCCGTTCACCCCACTTGCATATAAGAAGGCAGCAATTTCAGAACCTATTTTTGTAGTGTAGTACTTAGGAGCTTTTACCGAGGATCCTACCAAAGCGATAACACGCTCAGCATTGAATTTTCCGGTCAACAGCAATTCTCCAATGATCACCAAATCTTGGGGAGTAATGGTCCAAACCACCTCTCCTTTATTGATGGGATCCACTATATTGATCAAAGTCCCAACAAGACCAGCTGGATGCGGTCCTGACATTTTATGTAGCTCAACACCATTTAGTCCGGCGAATGGCGAGTTGGAAGAATTTCCAACGGACACATGCACCTTTCCAGGAGTCAATTTACCCAAGGCGGTGATTGCCGCCTGTAATTCCTTTTCTTTTCCTTGCAACACATAATCCAAATCAGCGGACAATGGAGCCGTAACATAACCTGAAATGAAAATTCCTTTTGGAGTCGTCTCTGTATCCGCAATAATATCATAAGGTCTTTGCTTCATAAATGGCCACACACCGCCATTCAACAAATACGCCTTAATCTCCTGAGGAGATGCCCCTTCCAAATTCAAAGGTTTATGTGCCACATGCTCCTGCGTTTTATCGGCAAGAATCTTAAGCGACAGGATTCTCCTGCGCTCCCCTCTAATAACTTCCACCAATTCTCCGCTTACTGGTGAAACAAATTTCACCCCTTCTTGATTTTTATCAAAAAAAAGCGGTTCGCCAGCTTTTACCTCAGCGCCTTGTTTAACCAGTAGTTTTGGAGTAACCCCGTGAAAATCATGAAGATTAATTGCATAAACATTACTTAAAACGGCTTTAGAGGTTGTGTGTTCCGCAGCACCGACAAGATTTATGTTTAAGCCTTTTTTAATTCGAATGTCTTTAGACATATATTGTAGACCTTAGGTTAACAAAATTTGGTTGCAAATTTAGTATTTAAAAGAAAGTTTTCATAATTATTGCCCATAAATTTAGGGAATGCCCCTTTGTTAATTATTTGGGCATCCTTTTTGTTTACTTTTACCTTAAAAATACAATATAAATGCGCCTAAATCTTAAACAGATCATTCTTCTTCTGTCAACACCTATGCTCTTTGGACAGGCCCTTGAAGAAGTAAACCCTCCCAAAAACATTAAAACCATCATTTTTAAAGGAAATACTGATGACCAGTTTCCTGTTGTAAAATTGGGGGAGCCCATCTTTTTAGAGTTTGATGATTTAACCGCCCGCGAAGCAGATTATTATTATAAGATTATCCTATGCGATTACGACTGGTCACCTTCTACCCTTTTAAAATCGCAATATTTAAGCGGTGTTGATAATCAAAGGATCATAGATTACGAGAATAGCTATAATACCCTCCAGGCCTACTCCAATTACAGACTCACCATTCCCAACCAAAATGTTAGACCAACTGTAAGTGGCAACTATATGCTTGAGGTTTACAACGACTCCTATGAGCTTGTCTTTTCAAGAAAATTTATTATCTATCAAGATTTAGTTTCAGTGGGCGCTGCGGTAAAACGTTCAAGAGATTTTAATTATATAGACGAAAAACAAGTAGTCCAGTTCAATATAAGAGCCTCGGGGATACAATTGGTGAACCCAAAAAAGGAAGTTAAAGTGGCCATTCTGCAAAACAA
>JBLGAT010000152.1:0-3454 GCA_047612485.1 Psychroserpens sp. | reverse complement strand
TTGACGTGGGCTCCGAGTTTTCATTTACCCTTGAAAAAACTAAGAATAGGCAGGATAGTTCTGTTGTGGCTTAGAAATTTCCGATCCTTTGTAAGAACCAACTTCTTTTGGAATTACAACCTTTAAGTTGTCCTGATGACTAATAGTACCAAGCCGTGCTCTTGTAGTCATTTTGCTAAATATTTCTGTTCGTATTGTCCTAGGGTGCGTATAAGTAACATCGTTTTTCCAATTGGGCCAAATCCATTTTAGTGGTATAGCACAATCCAAAACATTGCAAGATTTTGTTAGCTTTGCCAAATCATTAAATTTTGGTTTCCGTGGGAAGTAAAAACAAGCTAAAGCGATTTAAGGAGAACGAATCATTCAAAAATGTGGTTCAACCCAGTAGGGAAGAAATTGAGGATGGCACCTTTGAACTCAAGGGGAAGTGGGCCTCTTTTTTTGGAAACGATAATCCCATCATATTGGAATTGGGTTGTGGTAAAGGGGAATATACCATTGGTTTGGCAAAACAAGATCCTGAAAAGAACTTTATTGGGGTAGATATTAAAGGGGCTCGCTTTTGGAGAGGAGCTAAGACCGCTATCCAGGAAGGATTGGACAATGTAGCCTTCATTAGGACCCAGATTGAACTGATCGATCAGATTTTTGAAACCAATGAGGTGTCAGAAATTTGGATCACTTTCCCAGATCCGCAAATCAAATACAAACGAACCAAACACCGATTGACGAATCAGAAGTTTTTGGAAAAATACAAAGCGATCCTTAAAGAGGACGGAGTGGTGAACCTCAAGACCGATAGCGAGTTTATGCACGGATACACCTTGGGTTTGTTGCATGGCTTGGGATTGGAAGTGGTTTATGCCAATCACGATGTGTATAATAATGAAGGTAGTCCAAAAGAAGTGCTGGAAATACAGACTTTTTACGAAAAACAGTATCTTGGCAAGGGTAAAGCAATCACCTATACCAAGTTTAGGGTTTCCTAGCCAATGACACATCTGATAATTCTATTTTTTGCCACCTTTTCAGCGGCCTTTATGGCAACCGTACCGCCAGGCCTACTCAATATGAATGCGGCCAAGACCAGTGTGGAAAAGGGGAAGCTGAACGGGATCATTTTCAGTCTTGGGGTCTCATCCATGATCATGGTACAGGCGTATATTGCTGTGTACGTTTCTAAATTTCTCCATAACAATCCAGAGGTCATAGGTATATTGCTACAAATTGCCCTGGCTGTGTTCACTTTTTTTGCTATTTACTTTTTTATGGCAGGAAAAAGGAACAAGAATAAGATTGTTAAGGTGGTCAAGGTCAGTAAGAGAAACAGTTTTTTCAAAGGGGTTTTATTGGCAGCATTGAACCTGCTTACAATTCCTTATTACAGTGGGGTAAATGCCATGTGGAATGCCTCTGGTTGGATCCAGTTTCAGGCCCAGGACATTATAACATTTATTTTGGCGGCAGGATCTGGAACATTTGCGGTATTGTACCTTTACACTGTTTATTTTTACAAGTTGGATGCCAACTCCAGTGGGTTTTCTAAGAATTCCAATTATATATTGAGCGCCCTGATGCTGATATTGTTGGTCATAACCGTTATCCGGATACTCTATAATTGATATGGCCACAGAGAATCAAAATTTCTTTCAAAAAGTTTATGAAGTGGCTCGTCTGATCCCGTATGGGAGGGTGACGTCCTATGGGGCTATCGCCAAATATCTGGGTGCTGCCAGAAGTGCACGTATGGTGGGTTGGGCTATGAATGCATCCCATAATATGGAAGACATACCAGCCCATAGGGTGGTCAATAGAAAGGGGCTGTTGACGGGAAAACACCACTTTGATGGAACCAACCTGATGCAACAATTATTGGAAAATGAGGGCATCCAGGTACGGGAGCTTCAAATCATGGATTTCGACAACCTCTTTTGGGATCCAAATAAAGAGCTAGGGGAAGACTTTCAGTAGGTTGGTTTTCAAGATTTGAGGACGCCATTTTGGTGATAGATAAACTTTATTGGCCTATGTTACTTTTAAGCTAATGCCCTTTCCTTATCTCATACCTATACCGTATATTTGTAATTTAGAATCAATTTAATTAATGCTGTAAAGCAAATCATTATAATGAAATTTAGTAAGAAAGATATTTTTGCGGCTCTTGAGCATATCACGGTCCCTGGAGAGGGTCAGAACATGGTGGAAAGTGGTGCGGTAACCAATGTCATGGTATTTGGCGATGAGGTAGAGGTAGACATTACGATCAGGAATCCAAGTTTACAGGCACGAAAAAAAACAGAGGTAGAAATACTCAAGATCATACATGCCAAGGTCTATGAAAAAGCCAAGATCAAGATCAACATTAAGGTGGATGCTCCCACAAAGTCCAAGGTCAATGAAATAAAGGGTAAGGCCATTCCTGGGATCCAAAATATTATTGCTGTAGCATCAGGAAAAGGAGGGGTAGGGAAATCTACCGTAACCGCTAATATAGCGGTAACCTTGGCCAAGATGGGCTTTAAAGTGGGTCTTTTGGATGCCGATATTTATGGCCCTTCCGTTCCCATCATGTTCGATGTTGTCAATGAAAAGCCCAAGGCTGTAAACATTGACGGTAAATCCAAGATGAAACCTGTGGAAAGCTATGGGGTAAAGATACTTTCTATTGGATTTTTCACACAGCCGAACCAGGCAGTAATTTGGAGGGGCCCTATGGCCTCCAAGGCACTGAACCAAATGATTTTTGATGCCCATTGGGGAGAACTGGATTTTATGTTGTTAGACCTGCCTCCAGGGACAGGAGACATACATTTGAGTATCATGCAGGCCCTTCCGGTAACCGGAGCTGTTGTGGTAAGTACACCTCAGGAAGTCGCATTGGCAGATGCCCGTAAAGGAGTTGCCATGTTCCAACAGGAAGCCATCAATGTACCGGTCTTGGGAATCGTGGAAAACATGGCCTACTTTACTCCGGACGAGTTGCCAAATAATAAATACTATATCTTTGGAAAGGAAGGCGCCAAACATTTGGCCGAGGATCTGGACGTGCCGTTTTTGGGAGAAATTCCACTGGTACAAAGCATCCGCGAAGCTGGAGATATTGGAAGGCCGGCAGTGCTGCAGACCGCTACCCCTATAGAAGAAGCTTTTGAAGAATTGACGAAGAACGTTGTTCGGGAAGTGGTAAGTAGAAATAAGAGCATTCCACCTACAGAGGCAATCAAAATAACTACCATGGCAGGTTGTTCAGCCGTAAATAAGAAATAACTATGACATCAGAGGAGCTTAAGATCAACGTGGAGAAAGCATTGGAAGAAATTCGTCCTTTTTTACAAAGCGACGGGGGGGATATTTCCCTGATTTCCATAGATAACGACACTTCTGTCAAGGTAAAATTGGAAGGTGCTTGTGTTGGATGTACTGTTAACCAAATGACCCTGAAAAGCGGTGT
>JBLGAT010000151.1:0-3488 GCA_047612485.1 Psychroserpens sp. | reverse complement strand
TGGGGCTTGCTTGTTGAGACTGTAGAAGTTCATTAAAACACTGGTTTTAAGTTATGTGTTGAGTTTTACTGGAGAATTTTTATTCCTTCGGTATTGATTTTTGATACATGGATGTCGTAATCTATTCCGATTTTCTGATAGACATTGCGCATGGCTTTGGCTACTTCGTTAGCGTTTTCTTCTCCTTGGCTCAGAGCAAATATAGAGGGTCCAGAACCTGATATACCACAACCCAAGGCTCCTGCCAATAGCGATTCGGATTTGACCTTGTCGAAACCAGGGATCAAAATGGAGCGAATAGGCTCTACAATAAAATCTTCCAATGACCTACCTATCAATCCGTAATCTTCTGTGTAAAGTCCAGCAATCAAGCCGCCCAGATTTCCCCATTGTTTAATTCCGTCTTCCAAGGAAATGGTGGTCTTGAGTATTTTTCTTGAATCCGAAGTCTTTATTTCTATTTGCGGGTGAATCACTGTGGCAAACAATTGGCTTGGGCTATTGATCTTAACGATATCCAAGGGGGTATAGCTACGAACCAAGGTAAATCCACCAAAAATTGCTGGGGCCACGTTATCCGCATGGGCTACCCCACTTGCCAATCGTTCCCCTTCCATCGCAAATTTCACCAATTCCAAATTGCTAAAGGGTTTCCCCAATAACTGGTTCATGGCCCATACGGCTCCTGTAGAACTTGCCGCACTACTACCTATACCGCTTCCGGCCTTTATATTTTTGTGCATTTCAATTTCGAAACCACCATCGTAATCGCTTTCGGCCAAGAAGGCCAAGCCTGCCACACCAGCCACATTTAGATGGGTCTCCATCGGTAAGTCCTGCCCGGTTAATTTGGTGATTTTGATGCCCTTTTCCACGGTCTTGCGAACAACCATTTCATCGCCCACGGCATCCAATGCCAGTCCCAGAACATCAAAGCCACAGGAAACATTGGCGATAGTTGCAGGGCAAAATACTTTTATAGCCTCCATAATTAAAAGTTTCCAATTCGTATAATGTCCGCAAAAATTCCAGAAGCCGTTACATCCGCACCTGCCCCCGCGCCTTTAATGATCATGGGTTGGTTGGGATAGCGCTCTGTAAAGAATAATACGATATTGTCACTGCCCTCCAAATTGTAAAAATCATGGCCTTTTGGAATTTGCTGAAGACCTACACTTGCTTTACCATCTTCAAATTGGGCCACATACTTTAATTTGCAATCTTTTTCATTTGCCTCCTTAAATATTTTTTGGAACGATGCTTCATGTTTAACAAGTGAGGCAAAGAAGTCTTCATTATTTGTGGTAGCCAAACTTTCTTCTGGTAGGAACGATTGGTTTTCGATGTCCTCAATATCCAGTTGGTATCCACTTTCCCGGGCCAATATCAATATTTTGCGCATCACGTCAATTCCACTAAGATCAATTTTTGGATCAGGCTCTGTATACCCTTCTTTTTGCGCTTCAAGAACCACGTCATAGAAGGTAGTTTTGTCGTTGAAATTGTTAAAGACAAAATTTAAACTACCGGATAGCACAGCTTGTATCTTTCTTACTTTGTCACCAGAGGCAATTAAGTTTTTAAGAGTGTCTATAATGGGCAAACCGGCTCCAACATTGGTTTCGAACAAAAACGGTGCATTATATTTACGGGCCATTTGTTTTAGTTCCAAATATTTATTGTAATCGGAGGAACACGCAATTTTATTACAGGTCACTACAGAAATACTATTTCTCAAATAGGTATGGTAACTGTCTGAAACGGTAGGACTCGCCGTATTATCCACAAAGATGCTGTTGCGATAGTTCAGGGAATTTATGGTTTCGAAGAATTTGTCGCTATCCGCTTTTTCGCCTTCGGCCAGAACAGATTCCCAATTTTTAAGGGAGATACCATTTTCATCAAAAGCCATGGTCCTTGAGTTGCTGATACCAATAACCCGTATATTGAGCTTTAAATACTCTTTCAAGTATTTTTTTTGCTGTTGGATCTGCTTTAAAAATTTAGCACCTACATTTCCGACTCCCATGACATAGAGATTCAATTGTTTGATGTTCTCTTCAAAAAATTCTTCGTGTAGGGAATTTAATGCTTTTTTTACATCGGCCTTACTGATAACGGCTGATATGTTTCTCTCAGAGGCGCCTTGTGCAATTACCCGGATATTCACATTGTTCTTTCCTAAGGTACTGAACATTTTACCGCTTAGGCCTTGGTGGCTTTTCATGTTATCCCCGACAAGAGCTATGATGGCAAGGTCTTCCTCTAGGATAACGGGTTTTATCTTGCCTAGGGATATCTCATATTCAAAAGCCTCATTGACGATGGCCACGGCTGTTTTGGCATCACTGGAAGCTATACCGACACATATGGAATGCTCCGAGGAAGCTTGTGTAATAAGGACCACGCTGATACCTGTATTAGAGAGTACTTCAAAAAAGCGTTTTGAGATACCCGGAATGCCCACCATGCCAGGTCCTTCCAAGGATAAAAGGGCAATACTTTCCACATGGCTTATTCCTCTTACCGTTTTGCCTTTTTCATTCTGGTTTTTCGTGATCAAGGTCCCCGCGGCCTGGGGATCAAACGTATTTTTTATAACTATGGAAATCCCCTTGGACAATACAGGCTGAATGGTTGGAGGATACAGTACTTTGGCTCCAAAATGAGAAAGCTCCATAGCCTCTTCGTAAGAGATATGGGGTATGGCCATGGCCTGTTTTACAATCTTGGGATTTGCAGTGTACATACCACTTACATCTGTCCAGATTTCCAAAACTTCGGCATTTAGGGCTCCCGCCATTATAGCTGCCGTAAAGTCCGATCCGCCCCTGCCCAGGGTTGTCGATTTTCCATTGACCGACGAGGCAATAAATCCACCACAAACTGTAATTGTATGGGGGGAGTCCTTAAAGAATGCCAAGCAGTTGGCATTGGTCAGTTCAAAATTTACTGCGGCCTTCCCATGATTATCATTGGTTATAATGAGTTCCCTGCTGTCTTGATAGCCCACGTCCAATTTTTCCGATACAAAATATTCGCTGATGATGTAGGAGGATAACAATTCTCCATAGCTCACAATCTTATCGGATAATTTCGGGGTGATTTCCCCAATTAAATACGCACCTTCCAAAAGGGTTTCCAAGTTGTTTAGTTCGCTTTTCACCTTACTGAGCACCTTGCTTTGCAATTGGACGGGAATGAGTTCCTTTATGGTTTGTATATGACGGTCCTCTAATTCTTTTAAGTGGACACGGTACTCTTTGTTTTGATCTGATGCTAAATTGGCTGTGGTCAACAGTAGATCGGTTATTCCTCCAAGGGCAGAAACGATAACGATTATTTTTGTGTCCCCATTGGGAGAGACGATATTTTTAACCAGGGATATATTTTTGGCGTTGGCGACTGAAGTGCCACCGAATTTTAGAACTTTCATTATGGTATTATATTAAAATGAAATTTATTTATGAGATAAAATGGAATAGGAA
>JBLGAT010000150.1:0-3637 GCA_047612485.1 Psychroserpens sp. | reverse complement strand
TGTTGATTGCTTCTGCATCCTCTGCCGGACTATTACAGCAGGTACTAAAATCCGTAGTTGGTCGTGCCCGACCTGTAGCCGAATTGGGCAAGGACACCTTTGATCCATTTAACACAAGTAGAAATTTTCACTCTTTTCCATCAGGACACACCATGCTGGCCTTTACCAATGCCTATGCCATAGCCAAACAGTTTAAGAGTCCTTGGATAAAGGCCGGGATATATTCGGTTGGACTTATCCCCGGGATCTCACGAATCTGGGATGGGCAACATTGGCTCAGTGATGTAGCGATAAGCGTGGCCATCAGTATCTTTACCGTAGAATCTATAGACCGCTATTTGGATTCCAAATACGATCAAAAATATAATGAACAAACCAAGGATATGAGCTGGGATCTTAATTTTGGTCCCGGTACCATGGGAGTTACCCTTCGGTTTTAAACAATTAAATTTTAACAGCGTCCCTTTATTTGGATTGATTCAAAATAACTAATTTTACTGTTCATCATCAAGCAAAATAGATTGGGGAAAAATAAAGCCAAGAAAGAAGAAAATAAGCGCAGTAAAACGCTCAAAAAAGAGCAAAAAGCACTTCTTAAAGTTATGGCACCGCACGGTTGTAAGACCAAATGTTGCGATAAATATAAAAAGTCAGAAGACAAACGATGCAAACGCTGTCCTTGTTTCGATCTTTTAAAAGAACAGGCCGCTTAAAAACAAAAACACCGCCAATTGGCGGTGTTTTTTCTTCTTTCCTTTTTCTTTACAATCCAATTCCCAATCGTACTCTTGGTGCACCAACTCTTACTCCAGTGCGAATAGTGCTTCTTCTGGGGGAACTCCTATAATACATCGGGGAGCTATAATAATGGTCGGCATAATAGTAGAAGTGAGCACTGTGTTGATGGTGGCGGCAATGTTCCGAATGCTCTTGATAAGCATCACGCTTGCCTTTCATATAAACCTTATAGTCCCTTTTATCCCTTTTCTTTAGGTCTTTCTCATAGGCCTGTTGGTCTTCCCAAAATTCTTCTGCCTCTTCCTCGTTCCCTGCTCTCAATTCTTGTTCATATTTGGCATCATCTTGTGCCCTTTGTTCATAATAGGATACCATTTCTTCTTCATTCTGTGCAAAAGCAGAAAATGAACCTATACATAATCCTAAGGCAATTAATGTCTGAATCTGTTTCATATCAAAAAATTAAATTTCTTCTTTATTTATATCGTGCTTCTATTAGTAGAACAACTGATAGTAAAAAAACCCTACATAAAACATCTTTTAATTACTCCCTGAGGATTATCTTTTTCAACTAGAATCCTAAATTACTATCTTAGTAAATTGAACATATAACAAACCTATATCCATGAAAAAAAGTTTACCATTCTTAGTAGTGCTCTTTATGTTGCAAGGCATAATTGCCTTTGCACAGACCACACAAGAAATTGTCGATAAAATAGTTAAGGAGGCCAATGAAAATTCTCAATTGGAGCCTTTGGCCCATGAACTTATGGATGTCATAGGACCGCGTTTGGTGGGCACCCCACAAATGAAAAAGGCCCATGACTGGGCTGTTGAAAAATATGCCCAATGGGACATTACCGCCAAAAATGAAAAATGGGGACAATGGCGTGGATGGGAGCGTGGTATTACCCATGTGGATCTTATTTCCCCACGGGTAGTGAGCCTTAGCGGCATGCAATTAGCATGGAGCCCCAGCACCCCAAAAAAAGGGATTACCGCAGGCATGATCATCATCCCTGATGTGGCCGACTCTTTGGCCTTTCAAAAATGGTTGCCCAATGTCAAGGGAAAATTTGTGATGGTTTCCATGATGGAATCTACGGGCAGGCCAGATTATAATTGGAAGGAGTTCGCTACGGAGGAGTCCTTTGAAAAAATGAAGCAAGACAGGACTACACAAAACCAAGCCTGGAGGGAACGTATTAAAAAGACAGGATATACCACTAGAAATATTAATGAAGCCTTGGAGGCAGCAGGGGCGATTGGCATCATCCAATCCCGATGGTCCGAAGGTTTTGGCGCCAATAAAATTTTTGGCGCGAACACCAAGGAGGTTCCCGTTGTGGATCTTTCCTTGGAAGATTACGGCCTTTTGTACCGTATGGTTGAACACGGTGAACAACCTATCATTAAAGTGATGGCCGAATCCAAGGAATTGGGCACCGTGCCCACCTTTAATACCATTGCCACAATCCCTGGCACTGAATTGCCCAATGAGTATGTCATCCTTTCGGCACATTTTGATTCCTGGGACGGCGCCACAGGCGCTACGGACAATGGTACGGGAACCATTACCATGATGGAAGCTGCACGAATCCTTAAAAAGATCTATCCCAACCCAAAACGCACCATCATCGTAGGGCATTGGGGCAGCGAAGAACAAGGCTTGAATGGTTCCCGCGCTTTTGTGGAGGACCATCCCGAAATTGTGGAAGGTTTGCAGGCCTTGTTCAACCAGGACAATGGTACAGGACGGGTAGTCCGCATTTCCGGTCAAGGCCTTTTAAACGCCTATGATTATATGGGCAGCTGGTTGGAAGCCGTCCCAGAATCCATCACCAAGGAGATTGAAACCACTTTTCCTGGTATTCCCGGGGGTGGAGGTTCCGATTATGCCTCTTTTGTAGCGGCCGGCGCCCCTGCATTTTCTTTGAGCTCTTTAAACTGGAGCTATTTTGATTATACCTGGCATACCAATTTGGATACCTATGATAAAATTGTTTTTGATGATGTAAGGAACAATGCTATTCTAACAGCCATCTTGGCCTATATGGCCAGTGAGGACATAGATAGGGCCTCTAGAGAAAAGGCGGTACTGCATACAAATCCAAGAACTGGAGAGCAACGGACATGGCCAGAGACAAGGTCCCCAAACCGTGATGGAGGAAAAGACGAATAACCACCGACAACAACCAATAAAAAAGCCCCACAAGGAGAATATCCATTGTGGGGCTTTGATTTTCTGGGGGCTATTTCCCCAACATCAAAAGTTCATTGCATTTTATTTCTGTGACATACCGCTTTTCTCCTTCCTTGGTCTCATAGGAGCGGGAGGTTAGCTTTCCTTCTACGACCACTTCAATGCCCTTGACAAGGTATTTCTCTATAATCTCAGCGGTCTTGCCCCAGGCAACAACGTTATGCCATTGGGTATCTGTCACCTTTTCCCCTTTGGTGTTTTTATACGTCTCATTCGTGGCGATGGAAAATTTAGCAAGTTTGGTCCCGCTTTCCATATTCACAATTTCTGGATCGTTCCCCAAGTTTCCAATCAACTGTACTCTGTTTCTAAGTGCGTTCATAATTCTAATTTTTATGGTTTTAAAGTTGATACTATCGAGTTCCTATGTTTCGACGGTACAAACCTACCATCCCATTTTTGCTGCACTCGGTTTGGAAATAGTTACTTTCGTTTACAAACAATTGTAGTCGTTTGTTGTCATTTTATTGCAATATCCACTTATAAGCGAAATTTGAGTATTATTTTCTATATTTAGTGTTCACAAAATAGATATATAGTTACTAGTGACTATATTCATACGTTATGCGCAATAAAATAATGACTATAGTGAAAAAATTGAAACTGATTTTTTTAATGATGCTTTTTGTGGTAGCA
>JBLGAT010000149.1:0-3641 GCA_047612485.1 Psychroserpens sp. | reverse complement strand
CTTTCCATTATCCTGAAACATCTTATAAATGGACTGTTTCTCTTTCAAACTAAACACTTTACCCTCAAACCAATCGTATACTGCAATTTTTTCATTTTCGGCTGCGGCATTTTGCATAGCCTTTTCTGATCTTAAATGCCAATAGGTCCAATAATCCCTGTATACAGAATAGCATATATCCTCACTGATCCATGATGTTTTTGGTTGATTGGTCAATCGGATACCATTTGCCAAAATGGCCAATGTCTTGGTACACCTTACGACTTCCGAAAATGTATAGCGTTGAAAATCGTTAAAACCATCCCTATGAATATTATATACTTTGTCCCCTACTTCTAGCTGCTTCATTGAATATTAAAAAAGATAAAAATATCATCCCTAACTAGATTAGGAAAGCTGATACCCTAGAACTTATAAACAAATAGGTTTAAAATGCTATTGCATTATCCTTAAAGAATGGTTTTCAATTCTTTGGAGTACTTTTACTTTCTAAAATTAATTCAAATGAGCTTAGAGAGAGATTTACATAAACGAAGCGATTCTAAATGCGAACTATGTTTACATACCGAAAACCTTAGTGTTTATGAAGTCGAACCACAAAAAAATGGAGGATTGGAGGAGAGTTTTTTGGTTTGCGCAGTCTGCAATGATCAAATGAACAATCCCGATACTATGGAGGCTAACCATTGGCGCTGCTTAAACGATAGTATGTGGAGTGAACATAAGCCTGTACAAGTTGTAGCTTGGCGTATGCTCTCCAGATTAAGAGGTTTAGGATGGCCACAAGATCTATTGGATATGATGTATTTGGAAGAAGAAGTTCTGGAATGGGCCAAAGCAACAGGAGAAGGTGCTCCCTCCGAAGACCAAATCATTCATAGGGATAGCAATGGAGTTATTATTGAAGCCGGAGATAGTGTGGTTCTTATAAAAGATTTACCTGTAAAAGGCTCTAGTATGGTTGCCAAGAGGGGAACTGCAGTACGGAGGGTCTCTTTGGATCATGAAAATGCAGAATATATAGAAGGAAAAGTGGACGGACAGCTAATTGTAATCCTCACCAAGTACGTGAAGAAATTATAAAACACATCATTTATAAAAAAGGGACCACAATGAGTTGTCTCTTTTTTATTTCATGTCCCATTAGTCCCTGATTTCTGGTTCATAAACACATAACCACTCTATATTTTCTTTGTCCTCACTTTCGGCTATAGTTTGGAAACCATTTTTCTCATAGAATTTTTTCAGGCCTTCTTCCTCTATAGTAAGCCAAAGACCTTGTTTTACATCCTGCTTTTTTAAAAGAGAAAGCCACTTGGACCCTAGTTGCTCATTCCTTCGGTTTTCGGATACCCATAAAAATCCAATATATCCATAACCAAGATCGAAAAATTGTTGACCTCTTTTGAGCTCAAAATCAGTCATTTCAGATAAGGGTTTTTTAAAAACAATTCCTCCAGCAAGTATCGCCCCTTCCTCTACAATCGCATAAATTGTTGATGTTTCTTTGACCTTGTCCCAGATTTTATTTATAATTTCTTGCCAATCTGGCGGCATCATGGCAAAAAACTCAGCGTACCTGTAATTGATTGCTTCAAATTTCATGGTGATCACAATTTATATCTAAAGTAGGCCCCAAGACCATAGTTTATCGGAATCTTCCAACCATCTGTCACCAATGTCTGTCCTGTAATACACATTATTTATGATGATATTACTAATTCTATTTTGCATCATTTTCTGCGCATCCCTCATGGTTATTGCCGTTCCTGTCACCAATAGGGCAATCCCGGTATTACCGGTGATCAACCATTCCTCGTTAATATTTTTAAGGTGCATTGGATGCACCCCTTCTTTGATATCCTTCTTAAAGACAATGACCGAATCTTTTGAAAATAGCTCAAATGTCTTTTTATCTTCATACGGGAAAGGAGGAACTACCAAAAATGCCCCAACTTGAAACCCTTTTTTAACTTGGATCTTAAATTTATGCCCTGAAGCTATTTTATGGAACATTTGACCAATTGGCTCAGTAATACCAGCCCTTTGTATAAATATTTGAGGATATCCGAAGCGGGAAGTGAATTCCAAAGGATAGATCCCATTTCCATTTACGATACAGTTGATATCGATATGGCCCACGAATTTATGCTTGGCCAATGTAGCTTCAAATTTCCGCAGGGTAGCTTCAAAAATTGGTGAGTCTTTGGTCCAGAACATACTGGATCCCATTTCCCCTGTAGAAACCCCGAGTTCTTTAGGGAATAATTTTTTGTGTTCGAAGGTAATATTTATGGGTTCCAAGAATTCCTTTCCATTAAAAAAGGCCGAAGCGGAAACCTCTACCCCTTTTACCTTTTTTTGCAATTGAAAATTACCAAAATCATCTCCCCATGATTTTTCATAGGCCTTAAGTACCCTAATCACATCCAAACCTTCATCATCACTACCTACAAAGAGCAACTGCTTATATTCAGATGTTTCGCCCATGGGCTTGATGACATAGGCATTGGGGTGCGACTTCACATAGTCTATGGCATCTTGGAAACTAAAAAATTCTTTGAAGGGCAACACCTTAATTTTATGTCGCTTCAACTCGTCCTGTCCAAAATTTCTATCCAGTTCCAGCTTATCGGTATATTCTGTACCACCGATGACCAATTTACCGGCAGCCCTTAATTCAGAGCAGATCTTCCCATAACCCGTATAGTCAAAAATTAAGATATCTGACCAATCAATATGCTTTTGCCAATCCTTAACTTTTTGTACAAAACCATATCCAATTTCCCGGGAAGGTTTGTCTTCAATAAACATCTTCACAGTATGTCCTTCCAACGAAATGGCATAGGCGATATCCAATGATTCTCCCCATCGTGAAATAAAGAGGAACTTTCTTTTTGTCTTATCTTCCTTTATCAGTTGTTCAGTTTTTTTTGATTTCAATTTGATATAAAATAATTGTCTTAAAAATAGTTAAGTATTTCTACAAATAAAGTAAGACGTTTTAAACCAAATCCCTAAAGAATATTGGAATTTAATCGTTCTGTTTTTGGATCATCAATTGGTATATAATGAAACAAATGTACCATAAAAATGGATTCAAAAATATCGGGGTTTATCTTTATTATATCTGTTTACGATATCGAAACAGAAACACTATTTTTGCAATGAAAATTTCAGTAGATGTTTCAATTCTTTAGTAAGAAAAAATTCCTTGTAGATTATTTGGAGAATTTTGTGGATATACACAACCACATCCTTCCAGGCATAGATGATGGTGCCAAATCGGTTGAGGAATCTATTGAATTGATAAAATCCTTTTCAGAATTTGGGGTGCAGAATTTCATTGGAACGCCCCATATTATGGACAACTATTATCCCAATACATCTGCAACCATACATACAGCATTGGCGGAGTTGAAAAAGAGCTTGTTTGACAATGATCTCAAACATGTTTCATTTGATGTGGCAGCTGAACATATGATAGACGCTAATTTTGAAAGCTTATTGGACAAAGCTGAAATGATGCCGCTACGGAAGAAGTATCTTCTGGTGGAAATGTCCTATTTACAGCCATCCATCAATTTTGATGAGGCCATTAATAAAATAGCATCTAATCGCTTCTTTCCCATTTTGGCCCA
>JBLGAT010000148.1:0-3666 GCA_047612485.1 Psychroserpens sp. | reverse complement strand
CATTGGCCACAATATAGTGCCCTTGATCTATCCCTGGAATTTTTCCAAACTTACGGGTGATGATGTCTTGGGGATCATTGTACTCTGGTCTATCCCTTACCTTTGAATTGTATTCCTCAATGGAATTGGTCACAACTTTTAAATCATCCGTGTTGGGATCTACAACCACATGCTCCACTAATTCTGTATTGTCCGGTATTGTTTTATCATTATTCACGAAATACACCTTTTTTGCAGTTAGCTCCAAGTCCGGGCGTGCCCCATTTGTTTCCCTTTTAACGATCCGCATAACCATTTCAAAACGACGTTCCAAGTCCCTTTCCCTATTAGACTCCAAAGAATCAAGTCTAAATTGAAGTTGTTCAAGTAGGGCATAATTTTCGCCGTTATTCTCGTTGAAATCCTCCATATCATTAACCACAGGTTGTTCTTTTTCTATGGGCAACGTTTCGTTAACGGCAAATGATTCATAGCTGTCATCATCCAAATACACCATATCCTCAGTAAGTCTCGGAATAAACGAAAGGGCGACGGATATTTCATGGGTAACCCCAAGGTTTTCATTCCTGTTGGAAAAACCTTTTTCAAAATTATACCCCAATGATAGCCTACGACTTAAATTAAAGCCAGTACCCGCGGAAACCCCATAAAAACTATCATATCCTCCTTGCAACCACCCTATTTTAGGTAAGTCTAGGATAATCCCACCCCCATATTCAATAGTTTCTTGTCCCCTAAACCTGACCCTGGCCAAGGGTAATAGTCGACCATCTTCCAAAACCCCATCACTATTGGACAGACCATGGGTGTATTGAAGGTGGGCAGAAAAGGTCTTTTCATTGAAATTGGTCAAGGATTTTCCAGTCTTTAAATTAAAGTCGACTAAATTTTCTGCAAAAATGCCGATATCAAATTTTCCCATGGCAAGGTTCATCCCCGGTTGGAAAGCCAAAATAGAACTTTCGGTCAACCCGTCCAAAAAAGGATCTTCCTCTCCGGTAACAATTTTGCTCTGGTCCACATTACTGCGATAGTAGGGAATATTCACTCCAAACGAGAAAACACTATTAGCTCCCAAACGAACCCCATGGGCATAATTGGCCAACACGCCTATGTTGGTCACAATCCCTTCCGTTTGATTGTAAAGGCTAAGCCCCAAACCGGTGCGGTCATTGATCCTTCCGCTATAACTTAAAAAGTAATTTTGTGAATTGTTTTCATAATAAGCCGACTGACTTCTATGAAAAAAATTGATATAGGATTTATCCTCCCTGACAGTAGAAAAAGTAGGGTTGATCAAAAACCTGTTGAATTTCAATAAGTTTTGAAAAGGAACATCGTAATTTAGATAAGGGTTATCCTCCTGTGCATTTAAGGTAAATGACAGAGGGATGAACAGTAAAAAAAGAAAAACAGCGGTGAAAGTATTGCCTTTTTGGGCAAGTGATGGTTTTTTTTTCGGGGTTTTCATGGCACAAGCGTTTTATGCACATAAAATCAGTTCCTTTAATGTGGTTCGTCATATCTTTTAGCAAGAATATGACGGCTTGAATTCTATATTTTTAGGAAGTAATTTTACGACATAGGTTAATAGTATTTAGGATTTGGGTTATAGTGAAGATATACATTATTAGTTTAAACGTTGAAAGTTTTCGATGAAATGTACTTCTAGGAATAACTATATAATTGATAATTATGCGGTTATACTAAAATACATCTGCCCTTTGTGACCTTGAATACACTTAATACCTCAAGTAAAATAAATCCTTGTACATTAACATTTAGCTTAAAAAGTATTATGCAAAAAAAAAGGCCATCAGTCTAAACCAATGGCCCTTGGGAAAATTATTAAAAGATGTTTGTTAACTATTTTTTAAAGATTTCATATCTATAACGAAGCGATATTTTACATCCGATTTCACCAATCGGTCAAAGGCCTCATTGATGTTTTGCATGTCTATCATTTCAATGTCGGATACCACATTGTGCTCTCCGCAGAAATCCAACATTTCTTGGGTTTCTTTGATACCTCCGATCAAGGAACCGGCAATACGCTTACGGCCCATAACCAAGCTTCCTCCATGCAATGGATCCAAAGGCTCTATGGCACCGACCAATACCATCGTGGCATCCCTTTTCAATAGATTCACATAAGGGTTCATATCGTGTCCTACGGGAATGGTGTTCAATAGAAAGTCAAAGGATCCCGCATGCTTCTTCATCTGATCTTCATCCTTGGAAATTAGAACTTCGTCCGCTCCCAATTTCTTGGCGTCTCCACTTTTGGAAGGAGATGTTGTGATCATAACTACATGGGCTCCCATGGCATGGGCAAATTTGATTCCCATATGTCCTAGACCACCTAGACCTATCACCCCTACTTTATCATCTTTTTTTACTTTCCAGTGTTTCAAAGGAGAATAGGTGGTAATACCTGCACATAACAATGGTGCTGCTGCCCTAGGGTCTAAATTTTCTGGAATACTCAATACGAATTCCTTATCAACAACTACTTGTTCGGAATAACCTCCAAAGGTATGTCCTCCAAGATGCTTGTCCGGTCCATTATAAGTAAAAGTGGCTCCATTTTCACAGAACTGCTCCATATCGTCTTTACAGGCACTACATTCTTGGCAAGAATCTACCATGCAGCCTACCCCGACCATTTGACCTACTTTAAATTTTGTAACATCGGCTCCCACCTCTGTAATCCGACCGATGATTTCATGCCCAGGAACTACTGGATAAACAGAATTTTTCCAATCATTTCTTACTTGGTGCAGATCACTGTGACAAACCCCACAATATTCAATATCTATTTTTATATCATTGGCCGTGACATCCCTCCTGTCCAATTTAAATGGTACCATTTCTGAATCCGATGTCTTAGCGGCATATGCTTTTACTTCTGTCATATAGCTTTTTTTTATTTCCAATTAATGTACAAAAAATGGATTTTGAATATCCATAATGTTGACCGTTTAACTTGACTTTAACGTCTCGTATTTTACCTCAAATAAACAAGACCAAAATCAAATAGATATTAAATTTTTTAAACGCTAGAACTTAAAATTATTGGATTAAATGGCTTCGTCCAACCATGCTTTCATCATCCACAATATTTTTTCCTGTTCGGCAATAAAGTCGCTCATCATGGAATTTGTTCCTTCATCATTTGCATCATCGGAAGCCATTAGAATTTTACGTTCTATGACCAAGAGTTCTTTTAATGAATCTACCACCAATCGGATAGCAGCTTCATCTTCCGTAATGTTTTTTCCCACAGGTACTTTGGAATTGGAAATGTAGTCCTCAAAGGTATGTAGTGGTACTCCACCCAAGGTCAAAATACGCTCAGCAACCAAATCCACCTTCAAATTGGCATCGGTATACAATTCTTCAAATTTTACATGTAGGTCAAAAAATCGTTTACCCTTAATATTCCAATGGATACCTCTTAAGTTTTGATAATATCTCTGAAAATTGGCCAATAAAAGGTTCAAATCTTTACTTAAGGTTTTCGACTTATCGGCATCTAGTCCTATACTGTTTAATTTCATTTTATACGTTTTTATTACAATAAATATAAAAAATTAAAGGAGGTTAATTGAATAGTTTTTATCGATAGTTTTTATAATTTTATCAATTAATAGTATAGTTATGACC
>JBLGAT010000147.1:0-3684 GCA_047612485.1 Psychroserpens sp. | reverse complement strand
GCGTATAACCTAGGAGATACCGTTCAGTTTATTTCCTTGAAACCCTATAAAATAATAGTATCAGGGAGGATCAAGCATTTTATTTCTGCCTTTGGGGAGCATGTGATCGGCAAGGAAGTGGAAGAGTCCATGCGAAAAGCTATTTCAGAAACGGATGCCAGGATCAATGAATTTACCGTAGCCCCACAAATAGCACCAGAAGGAAACCAGTTGCCCTATCATGAATGGTTGGTAGAGTTTGAAAAGGAACCAACAGATTATGACGAGTTTATAAAGGTGTTGGATAAGGAAATGCAAGAACAGAACAGTTATTATTTCGATCTCATAGAGGGGAAAGTGCTGCAGACCTTAAAAGTGACCCCTATCAAACAAGGAGGATTTAATGACTTTATGAAATCCATGGGCAAGTTGGGGGGGCAAAACAAAGTGCAGCGTTTATCCAATGATAGGAAGGTAGCAGATGCATTAAAGGACTACCATGCAGTAAAGCCATAGAAATAGTACAAAGCCTTGTTTTAGAAAATAAGCGCACTTAGGGGTTATCCTAAATAATAAGTGTAATTTTGCAGCATATTTTATGAATAAATTGAAAAATACAACACGAGCTCAAGAGTCTACCAATGCTATTGAGCGACTATATATTACCATGCGCCACCTATTCAACAGGGGGTTTTACAAGCCAATGGGCGTTTCAGGGGAAACCTTGAGGAATGCCTTATTGCAATTGCGTCCAGAGATTTATGGTTCCATTGCCGAGGAAAAGACAGAATTAAACGGGTTGATCTATGTCTTGGAACGCCTTCCAGAAGGAATAGAGCAATGCAGATTTATAAACCTTACGTCAGATGAGGGGTATGGGAAGTCGCACTTCAAACCAATTATACCGCCTAAAAGAAGAAGAAACTGCTATCGCATAGACGATGAGCAGATGAATATTGTGATTACCAGGGGCCGTTCCGATATTTATGACATTCTTACCCATCTTACCTTTTTATTTGTCGAATCCCAGAAAATAGCCAAAAGGGTCTTGATAGAGGATACCGATAGGACCATCAGGGACTGGGTAAAATTGGAAGAGGCCGTAAAGAAAAATAAATTGAATCAAGCTGATAGGGAGGTAGCCTTAATACATACGGCCAATATTTTGGGTAGGTCATTTGTTGATGCGATGGAAATTCACCAAAAATTTGCAACCAAAGCCCAACCAGAAAGATTCCTTAAAATCATTTACTGGCTGGGCAAGTTAGCAATAGAAGAAGAGACTACTGGGAACAAAAGAGCAATAACCTTTACACCATTATTAAGGGAACGTTTGGGTCACCATATCCATGGAGAGCGATGGGCAAACGCCATAAAGGAATGCCTGAATGAACACGGACTTTTGGCAAGGCCAATTCATATTATCAGTGCCAACATGCACAGTGTTATGAATTCATTGTTCGCCAAAAAGGCTTTGGCGAAAGAATATGGAAACAAAGGTTCGTTGGAGATTTATGAGGCACTTAGTTCCCCTGAAAATGATGCCCTAAGAAATAAGGTAATTGCCATGGCCAAAAAGAATGGTATGATTACTTTGGATGATACTTCGGGAACCAATATAGATATTCAAATTTTTGACACCGCCAAGTTAGGCAAGGGTACCTGCTGTTTTGAATTGAATGAAAGTATCCCTGATGATAAAAAACCCATTATTTTTGTAATGGACTATGCCTTTGGGGAACAGGCCTATGAAACCATTGATGAGTTTTTAAAGCCGTATAAAAAGAAAAAAAACCAAGAGGTATTTTTAGATGTGGCATCCATTTCCATTATGGGGAAGGCTGGTATTTTGGAAGGTGGCAAAGGGGATCTGATGATTCCAACCTCCCATATTTTTGAAGGTACGGCAGATAATTATCCGTTTAAGAACCAGTTCAGCGCCAAAGATTTTGAAGGTAACGGACTTAAGGTATTGGAGGGGGCCATGATTACGGTTTTGGGAACCTCATTGCAGAATAAGGACATTTTAAAATTCTTCCACGAATCTACTTGGAATGTGATAGGTTTGGAGATGGAAGGAGTACATTACCAAAAGGCCATCCAAGCGGCTTCCAAGGTGCGAAAGAGCATTCGGGAAGATGTAAAAGTCCGTTATGCCTATTATGCCTCAGATAATCCACTGGAAACAGGAAGCACCTTAGCCTCGGGAGGTTTAGGCACCACAGGAGTAAAACCCACCTATTTGATCACAGATAAAATACTAACACAAATATTTAATTCATAGATTATGTCTAACCAGCAACCGGTAAATAATAATAATTCATCTTCCGAGGAAGTAGATTTGGGACAATTGTTCCAATTGATTGGTAATGGATTTAGGAAATTCTTCAAATTTATTAGTGATATTTTTAAGGGGATCTTCAATATCATTATCCATTTTTTGCTCTTTATACAGAAGCACTTCTTAAAATTCGCTATTGCTGGTATTGTAGGCCTGGCGATTGGCGTCTATTTGGACATGATTAAAGAACCCAAATACATCTCCACTATGGTGGTAGAACCGAATTTTAACAGTGTACAACAGTTGTATAATAACGTTAATTTTTACAATGAATTGGCAGAGGCAGAGGATTCTACTGCTTTAGCGGAAGCTTTGGATATTAACCGTGCGGAGGCGGGACATATTAGAGAATTTATGGTTGAATCCTATTCGGATGAAAATCAGAAAGTGCAACTTTTCGACAAGTTTGTAAGAAGCTTGGATACGACCACCCAAAAGGCCATTGATATGGAGAAATATCTTTTGAATTTCAACTCCTTTGATGCTCGCTTTCATACCATTTCTGTTAAAGCCACCAATAATACTGTCGCAAAAAAAATACAGCCTTCTATTATTAATTCCATTTCTAGGAACGACTATTTTAATCTACAAAAATCGATTAGTGATATAAATATTGAACTCCAGGATAGTCTCTATAAAAAGCAGATCAATGAAATAGATTCCCTTCAGCTACTCTATAAAAGGGTCATGGTTAAGGAAGCGGATAAACCTATGCAGGGCACTAGTATTAGTTTGGGAGATAACGGTGGCAATGAAAACAAGGAGTTGGCCTTGATCAATAAAATGGAGGAGCTAAAAAATAGCCTAGTAAAACTAAATGAGGAAAGAGCGAATAAATCCAGTATCCTAAATGTGATTTCTGCTTTTCCAAGAAGGGGTGTAGAAGTAAAAGGGATATGGAACAGTTATAAGTTTTGGATTCCTGTGGGATTTATTGGTTTAACGTTACTAGTCTTAGGTATGTTGGATCTAAATACCTACTTGAAAAATTATAAAAAGGAATAGACTATGAACATATTGGTTACAGGGGGAGCTGGTTTTATAGGGAGTAATTTTATTGATTATCTTTTAAATTCCGACCTGCATTCCAATGTAATTAATTTGGACGCCTTAACCTATGCAGGAAACTTGCAGAACACTGTTGCTTTTAAAAATAATAATCGGTATACATTTGTTGAAGGGGATATTTGCGATACTATTTTAGTGGATAAGCTATTCAATAAACATGTTATTGACGCGGTTGTTCATTTCGCCGCAGAATCCCATGTTGATAAGTCAATTGATGGTCCTGCAGTTTTTATAAAGACGAATATTGAAGGCACATTTGTGCTTTTGGAAGCCGCACGAAAGTATTGGACAAATGG
>JBLGAT010000146.1:0-3770 GCA_047612485.1 Psychroserpens sp. | reverse complement strand
GGCCAATAACGATAGACTTAAGGAAGCGCTGTCTTTTTTTTAAAATAGTTTTTCAAAGGGACAATAATTAGCGGGAACTGACCAAACGCTTACCAAAATCAGGACTTTTATGATAACCAAGAAGAAATCTAAAGAGAGGAACAACGATGGACTATAACAACATAGGTTAGGGATAGAAATAAAAGAGGAGTTTGCTCTTATAAAAAAACTAAATCCTAACCTACTAATGATAGGACCAAAAGTAATCCATCTATCCAGTGTCCATGTTCTCAATTACTGAAATAAGTAACACAATAAAAATTCTAGACCTATATCAAGGCTACCAATATTTGATTTTGTCTATTTATCATATAAAATTCAAATATCCAACCTAAGCTATTTTCATCGCCGTTATTATAAGAATTACCTTAATTTTGCACTATGGTGAAAACAATTCAGCTACGGGTAAGCATCGAGGAGGAAACGATAGACGGCATTTTGAAAAAAAAGGCCGCATCCCTTTTACATGTTGATGAAAAAGAAATCAATGGTATCCTAGTTATAAGGAAGTCCATTGATGCCCGCAAACCAGAAATCTTTTTCAATTATAAGGTAGCCATTTATGTACACGAACCTTTGCCCAAAAATTCCGGGTATACCTTCGATTATAAGGATGTGTCCAATGCCAAAGAAATACATATAATCGGTTTTGGCCCTGCAGGGATGTATGCTGCTCTAAGGTGTATAGAACTTGGTTATAAACCCATAGTACTTGAACGCGGAAAAAAAGTACGGGAAAGAAGACGGGACTTGAGAGCCATCAACCAACAACATACTGTTGATGAGGATTCCAATTATTGTTTTGGGGAAGGTGGGGCCGGTACCTATTCCGATGGTAAGCTATATACCCGAAGCCTTAAGAGAGGAGATGTAAGAAGAATATTTGAAAATCTAGTGTACCATGGTGCAACAGAACAAATATTGATTGATGCACACCCCCACATTGGCACCAATAAGCTGCCTAAAATTGTGGAAAATATACGGGAAACTATTTTAAAATATGGGGGGGAGATTCATTTTGAAAGTCGGGTTGTGGATTTTATCATCAAAAATAACAGCCTAAAAGCCCTGATTTTACAGAATGGCAACGAAATGAAAGTAAATTCGGTGATTTTGGCCACAGGCCACTCAGCGAGGGATATTTATTATTTATTACACAAAAAGGATGTTGCTTTACAGGCCAAGTCCTTTGCCATGGGGGTTAGGGTAGAACATCCCCAGCATATCATTGACAGCATCCAGTATCATTGTGAAGGGCAACGAAATGAATTGCTTCCCGCAGCAGCTTATAGTCTGGTGCAACAGGTTAAGGACAGGGGGGTCTATTCATTTTGCATGTGCCCTGGAGGGTTTATAGTCCCGGCCGCTACGGCAAATGGAGAGGTGGTCGTTAACGGCATGTCGCCTTCCAAAAGAAACAACCTATATGCCAATTCTGGCATAGTGGTGGAAATAAATGTGGAGGAGGATATTCCCAAATACAATCATTTTGGAGCGCTTAAAGGTCTGGAATATCAAAAAGATCTTGAAAAATTAGCCTATACTTCCGGTGGAAGGAGTCAAGTTGCCCCTGCCCAAAGGTTAACAGATTTCGTTGAAGGCAAGCTTTCGTCCAATTTGAACGACACTTCCTATCAACCAGGCTTAAAATCCGCTCCATTGCATTCCTTGTTGCCCAAACTTATAGGCAGTAGACTCAGAACCGGACTAAAGGCATTTGGAGATAAGATGCACGGTTACTATACCGCTGAGGCAAATATAGTAGGTGTGGAATCCAGAACCTCATCTCCTGTAAATATTCCTAGGAATGAACAATTGGAGCACCCGCAGATCAAGGGGCTGTTTCCCTGTGGGGAAGGTGGTGGTTATGCTGGCGGCATTGTCTCCGCAGCAATGGATGGGGAAAGATGCGCCGAGGCAGCTGTGAACGGAATTTAGAAATAAAACGAAAAGAAAAGCTACTGATGGAAGAAGCCCAATCAACACGAATAAATAAATACTTAAGCGAGGTAGGATACTGCTCTAGAAGGGCCGCTGATAAACTTATAGAGCAAGGAAGGGTCACCATAAATGGGTCTGTGCCGGAAATGGGAACTAAAATTGTGCCCGACGATGAAGTTCGAGTTGACGGAGAGCTCATTTCAGAGCCTAAGGATAAACAAGTCTATATCGCATTTAACAAGCCCATAGGTATTGTCTGTACCACCGATACCGGTGTGGAAAAGGATAATATTATTGATTATATCGGGTATCCAAAGCGGATATTCCCAATTGGTAGATTGGACAAACCCAGTGAGGGTCTTATATTATTGACCAGTGACGGGGATATTGTCAACAAAATCCTTAGGGCGAGAAACAATCACGAAAAAGAATATATTGTTACCGTCAACAAACCCATTACTCGAGATTTTGTTCAAAAAATGAGTGCAGGGATACCAATATTGGATACGGTTACCAGAAAATGTCTTGTAGAAGAAGTAGGCCGAAATGTATTTAAAATTGTTCTTACCCAAGGCTTGAACCGTCAAATCAGAAGAATGTGCGAGTATTTGGGTTACAGAGTGGTAAAATTAAAGCGCGTGCGGATAATGAATATCAGTTTGGACATGCCCGTCGGCAAATGGAGATATCTCACAGAGCAAGAATTGAATGGGATCAACAAATTGGTGGCCGCCTCTGCGAAAACACATCACGATTAATTTTTAAAAAAAAAGCAAGACGCCATGTACATTCCTGCACATTATAAAAATGAAAACTTAGACGAGGTAAGGGAATTTCTAAAAAAGAACAGCTTTGGGATTTTGGTCAACCAAGTGAATGGCAGACCATGGGCCAGTCACATTCCTTTGGAATTGGATGTTAATACGCACGGGCAGGAAGTACTAGTGGGGCACATCTCAAAAGCCAATCTCCAATTACAAGACATTGAGAAAGCACAGGAGGTCCTATGTATTTTTAATGGCCCCCACAGCTATATCTCATCCTCTTGGTACAAAGAGGAAGAAGTACCCACTTGGAACTATATTGCGGTTCATATATATGGAAAACTCGAACTGATAGATGAAGGGGCGGTTTTAGCATCCCTTCATAAACTGGTTGACAAATATGAACAGGATTCATCCGATCCGATCTCAATAAACAATTTGTCTCCAAATAGCATGCGTCAAATTAAAGGTGTCATTGGATTTCAAATAGTGATCACTGATATCCAGGCTGCCTATAAATTATCCCAAGGCCGTGAAGATGATCATCCCGACATCATCAATGAATTAAAAATGAAAGGTTGTCCCGGGTCAAATGCCATTGCCGACATCATGGATCCAAAGAAATAATATAAAAGCCCTACATCTTTTTTATTCCTCTGAAAATTCCAAGGTGGCCATCCCGGAATAGCGGGAATCATCAATATCCATGATCCACATTTCCTTGCCATACTTACCATTTAATTTGGAAACATAAGCCTCACGAGCCGCTCCGCTATCATCGAAATGTGCCAAGTACACATAGTTCAATCCGTTTTCAGGATTTCTAAAATGGTTTACGTTTAAACCCTCTGCCCGTAATTCCTTGACGAAATTTTCCATATAAGCCTTATTTCCAAAAACATTGGCCACAATATAGTGCCCTTGATCTATCCCTGGAATTTTTCCAAACTTACGGGTGATGATGTCTTGGGGATCATTGTACTCTGGTCTATCCCTTACCTTTGAATTGTATTCCTCAATGGAATT
>JBLGAT010000145.1:0-3831 GCA_047612485.1 Psychroserpens sp. | reverse complement strand
AAAACCTTTCATCATCCCGCTGTTAGCTATATTGTATACATTACCGCTATTGGCCTAAAGCACTATAAACTACAGTACCTCTTCTAGACCAAGGAGCGATGCTGGTATGGCGGCTGTTGCAAATTTTATAACCCGAAGAAATCCCTCCAATGATTTTTTATTCAGCAATATCAGAAATAGCGAAGTTGCAGTAGATTGAAAAAAGCTTTTGGCTCCCCCTACTTAAATAAAATATTTTCTCCCTGCATACTTTACTCAAACAATGAAAAGCTAGGTAGTTTCTACTACCGCTACAACGCCTATAATGACGAATTGGAATTAAAGGAGAGCTTATCCCATCCGCAAGTTTCCTCCTTGATAAAAGACAAACAATTTCAATTATTAGATGGATCCAGCAGCTATGTGTATATCACACTTGTTTCCAAAAAAAATGAACATTCAGAAGGCTACCTCAATCTTATAGTGCCCGGAGACCGGTTTAAATTGTACCGCAAAGACTTCGTGAAGTTTAAAAAAGGTGCAGCAGCTCCCAACTCCATGGTAAAGTCCACCCCTGATAAATTCACCAATTATACAGACTAATACTATGCGGACACTAACAATCAAAAAGCTTATTTTGTAGAAAAAAAGCTTAAAAACTTATTGAATTCTTTAAAAAAAGAAGAAAAGAAAAAAGTAGAAACAATCATCAAGGAGCAAAATCTCAACACGAAAAAAGAAGCAGACCTTATCGTTATTTTTAAGTTGCTCAACAACCGGTGATATTCTATTATTTAAATTGTGGCTTCAAATTTTAAGATAGATTTTTATTTTACCTTTGCCCCATGAAAAATGAGGACTATCAAATATTTGGAATACGCGCAATTATAGAAGCTATAAACGCCGATAAATCATTGGACAAGGTATTTATCCAGAAAGGCCTGAAAGGCGATCTTATCAAGGAAATGGAAACCTTGGTCCGCAAAAATGGCATAGGTTTCTCTTACGTTCCCGTTGAAAAGCTCAATAGACTAACAAAAGGCAATCACCAAGGGGTCGTTGCCAGCATCTCCCCTATTTCCTTTTATGAAATGGAAGAACTGGTAGAAAAAGTATTGGCCAACGACAAAAAAATTCCCCTCTTTCTATTATTAGACCAATTGTCCGATGTACGTAATTTTGGGGCCATTATTAGAACCGCAGAATGTACCGGGGTAGATGGTATTATCATTCAAAAGAAAGGCGCCGCTCCTGTGACCGCAGACACTATAAAAACATCAGCCGGTGCGGCATTTAAAGTCCCCATAGCCAAAGTAGACCATTTAAAGGATGCCGTGTTCTATTTGCAATCCTCCGGAGTGAAGGTTATTTGCGCCACTGAAAAAACAGAGAAAACGATTTATGATGTTTCATTTGAAGGACCTTGTGCCATTGTTATGGGTGCAGAGGATGTGGGAATCTCCCCTTCCATTCTAAAAGCTTCAGAGGAAACTGCCAAATTACCCCTTTTGGGGGAAATAGGATCTTTGAACGTTTCCGTAGCCTGTGGGGTAATCTTATATGAAGCAGTCAGACAACGCTTAAAATAAATTCAGTCCTTGCCTTCCTCGGGTAAGGACTTTCTAAAATGATAGGTAATCTTTACCGAGGCTTCCTCTGTATGGCTTTGCTCATCCTTATGTTCTATAAAATTCCCATCGGCATCAAAGTGTCTTAGAAAGGGATCGTCTTCTTCATTAAAATCATCCTGCTCCCAATCATATTTCTTAACGGCAGGAGCATGTACTTTAATTGTTAAAGCCAATAACAGTCCAGCGACAAACCCACCTAAATGACCTTCCCAGGAAATCCCATCTTCAATGGGAAAAATATACCACAACAAACCGCCATAAATAAAAACTACGACCAAGGATAAGGCCACCAAACGGTAATGCTTTGTAAAAATTCCTTTAAAAAATATAAAGCTTACCAACACATAGATGAGACCACTGATCCCAATATGATAAGAGGGTCTCCCTATGGCCCAAGTAACCAAACCCGAAATTAGAATGCCCCACAATAGGACCCTTCCATAAATACTCTGATAGAAATAGACCAATGCGCCCATAAGAATGGCTATAGGAATGGTATTGTTATACAAATGTTCTACCGAACCATGTATCAAGGGACTAAGTACCACTCCCTTTAGACCGGATAAGGTTCTTGGATAAATCCCCAAGTAGTGCCAATTGACCTGCAAACTCAACTCCAACCAAAAAACCAACCAAATGGTTAATACAGCCACTAAAGGAACCACCAATACCGCATTCGAAAATTTGAAATATTTATCCTCGGACATCCCTACAATTTAAAGCTAATCCATCAATTTAACGACCAAAAATAAAAAACCTGATAAATTGTCATCAAGATAATTGTTATACTTTTGGGGCTATGAATGAACCCTTAGCAGAACGAGTACGCCCCAAAACCTTGGAAGATTATGTCAGCCAGCACCATTTGGTTGGTGAAAAAGGTTCGCTTACCCAACAGATCAAAAAAGGGATATTGCCCTCACTTATCCTGTGGGGCCCTCCCGGCACAGGTAAAACCACCTTGGCGAATATTATTGCCAATACCAGCGGACGTCCATTTTATAGTCTTAGCGCCATAAGTAGTGGCGTAAAGGATATACGGGAAGTTATAGACAAGGCCAAACAGAGCGGAGGTCTGTTTACCACAAAAAACCCTATACTTTTTATTGACGAGATACACCGTTTCAGTAAATCCCAGCAAGACTCCCTTTTGGGGGCGGTAGAAAAAGGCTGGGTAACCCTTATTGGCGCCACCACGGAAAACCCAAGTTTTGAGGTAATTCCGGCCTTACTCTCCAGATGCCAAGTTTATATCCTAAACCCATTTGGCAAAGAGGATCTGGAAGCCTTACTACATAGGGCAATGAAACAGGACGAATATCTGAAGAAAAAAAGTATCCTCCTGAAGGAAACCGAGGCTCTTATGAAATTATCTGGTGGTGACGGAAGAAAACTTTTGAATATTTTTGAATTGGTCATTTCCTCTGAAAGTGGGGACAACATAACGATTACCAACGACCTCGTACTCAGTAAGGTTCAAAAAAATACAGTACTCTACGACAAGACCGGGGAACAGCACTACGACATTATCTCCGCCTTTATAAAATCTATCCGAGGGAGCGATCCCAACGGAGCCGTTTATTGGTTGGCCAGAATGATAGAAGGCGGGGAAGATGTAAAGTTCATCGCCAGACGTTTGCTCATTGCCGCTTCCGAGGATATTGGCAATGCAAACCCAACTGCCTTGGTCATGGCCAATACAACCTTTCAGGCAGTCACTACCATTGGTTATCCAGAAGCAAGGATATTATTGAGTCAATGTGCAATTTATCTGGCAACATCTCCCAAGAGCAATGCCAGTTATATGGCCATCAACAATGCACAACAGCTCGTTAAGGAAACAGGGGATCTATCTGTACCCATCGGGCTGAGGAATGCTCCCACTAAATTAATGAAGGGTTTGGGGTATGGAAAAGAGTACAAATATGCCCACGATTATAAAAACAACTTCGTAGAGGAGGAGTTTCTCCCCGATAGCATAAAGGGATCCTCCTTCTATAAACCCGGGAACAATCAGCGGGAAAATGCCTTAAAGGAATTCCTTAAGAACAGATGGAAAAGTAAATATGATTTTTAGAACTTGATCTGCAGTTCTTCAACAATCACTTGACCATTGGCAGTATATTCAAAAAACCATTTTCCATCCTTTTTGTAGACCATACCATCCTGATCGCCCGCTTTGGCAATAAAAACATCTGCCATTGTACTCTTGATCATTTTT
>JBLGAT010000144.1:0-3866 GCA_047612485.1 Psychroserpens sp. | reverse complement strand
GAAAACAAAAACACCCCGAATAATGTAGACCCCAACAGCAAAGAACACCGTGAAGGTTGGTTGAGTGGCCGAGCCAATCATTATATGTTCGACCTTAACCGCGACTGGGCGTGGCTAACACAAGTGGAAAGCCAACAACGCTTAAAAATGTACAACCAGTGGCTTCCACATGTACATGTGGACTTCCACGAGCAAGGGGTAAACAATCCATATTATTTTGCTCCGGCAGCAGAACCATTCCATGAAGTGATCACCGATTTTCAAAGGGATTTTCAGGTTACCATAGGTAAAAACCATGCAAAATATTTCGATGCCAAAGGTTGGTTCTACTTCACTAAAGAAGTATTTGACCTATTATATCCCAGTTATGGGGACACATACCCCATGTACAATGGCTCCATAGGGATGACCTATGAACAGGGGGGAAGCGGCCGTGCGGGTCTGGGAGTTATCACCAGTATAGGAGACACCCTCACCTTAAAGGATAGGATAGCCCACCACTTTACCACAGGGATTTCTACGGTTGAAGTAGCCGCTGGAAACGCCCAAAAATTAAATGACGAGTTCAAGAAATTTTACCTTCCCAAAAATTACAAGTACAAGAGTTATGTCCTAAACGGTGATCCAGACAAAATAAAAGCACTTACATCGCTTTTGGACCAACACCAAATAGTATACGGCAACGGCAACGGTTCTACCGCAAAAGGTTTTGATTATGCCTCTGGTAAAACAGGCAGTACCAAAACATCCTCAAACAGCTTGGTGGTCTCCACTAACCAGACAAAAGGCACCTTGGTAAAGGTATTGTTTGAACCTAACGCAAAATAAAGCGACTCCCTTACCTATGATATCACTGCTTGGTCCCTGCCCTATGCCTATGGATTGGATGCCATTGCTTCTGAAAATATTGTTGCCTCGAGTAAATCCAATGTTGAGAATAAAGCGGGGATGCCGCTTGATATAAATGCCTATGCCTATATGACCGATTGGAACAGTATGGACGATGCCCGTTTTCTCGCCGATCTGCTAAAAGAAGGCATTCGGGTTCGTTACACGGAAAAACCATTTTCCCTTGAAGGCAAAAAATTCGACAGGGGTAGTTTGATCATTACCAATGCAGATAATAAGAACAAGAAAGGGTTTCATCGCTTTTTGGAAGCAACAGCAAAAAAGAATGGCAAGACCCTCACTTCAACAGCCACAGGGTTTGTGGAAAGTGGGAAAGATTTTGGTTCCTCCTCTGTACAGATGATCTCCGATACAAAAATTGCCGTGCTCTCAGGAGAACCGACAAGTACCTTACAGTTTGGTGAAGTTTGGCACTTTTTTGAGCAACAATTAAATTACCCTGTGACCATTGTGGACAGTGATTATTGGAAACAAGTAGACCTTACTAAATACGATGTATTGGTATTACCCGATGGTTGGTATGGAAGTTCCTTTGATGAAGACCAGTTGCAACGTCTAAAAGGTTGGGTCAAAAATGGCGGAAAGCTTATCGCTATGGGCGGAGCCATTAATGGTATCGATGGGGAGAAAGGTTTTGGAATTAAAGCTAGGGAAACAAAAAAGGATACCACCCTGTCCTTGGAAGCCTATGATATTTCTGAAAGGGAAGACATTAAAAATGCCATTACAGGCGCTATTTTCAAAACGAAAGTGGATACGACACACCCTTTGGCGTACGGTTATAAAGACACGTATTTTTCCTTAAAATTAGGGGATGATGCCTATGAATACTTGGACAAGGGCACGGTGGTATACCTAGATAAAGATACTTCGCCTGTTGCAGGATTCGCAGGAAGTGATGCCCAGAAAAAAATAGGCAAAACATTAATTTTCGGAGTAGAGAACTACGGTAGAGGACAGGTAGTGTATATGGTAGACAATCCATTGTTCAGAGGATTTTGGGAAAACGGCAAACTCTTCTTTGTAAATGCCCTATTTATGGTGAACTAAATCCTCAAAACAAAAAATATATCAATTTTAGAGGCAAAACCCGTAGTATGCAAAAGATAGGTGAAAACTATAATTTGGAGATGTTTTTTGAAATATCTGAAGATTTCCTTTGTATTGCCGGGTACGATGGTTATTTTAAAAGAGCAAATCCTGCTTTTTTAAAGCTAATGGGCTATTCAGAAGAGGAAATATTTTCAAGACCCATAGACGAGTTTATCTTTTCTGAAGACCAGGGAAAGACCAACATGCAAAGGGAAAACCTTATAAACAACACCTCTCTTTTTAATTTTGAAAACAGATACCTCACAAAAAAAGGAGATGTTATTTGGTTGTCCTGGACTTCTATTCCGTTGCCCAAAGAAAAGCTGGTTTATGCCATAGCCAAAGACATAACCATTAAAAAACAAATTGAGGAAGAGCGCTATCAACTTTTAACCAATTTATCCAATTCAAATAAAGATCTAAAACAACTATCCTATAGAACATCACATGACCTAAGGTCTCCGGTAAATAACATAATGGCATTAACGGATCTGATAGATACCTCCAAAATTCAAGACCAAGATACCTTAGAACTGATCGCTCTTTTAAAATTCTCAGCAGAGGGTATAAAAAATAACTTGAACGAGTTTGTGGATAACCTAACCGTAAAAGATAAAAACAATTTCATTTCATTGGAAGAATTGGATATCATTGATAGCTTGCAATCAGTGAAGAAATTGATTAGTTCTTTAATAAGTAACTCAAAAACCACATTTAGCACCGATTTTTCTGCTGTAAAAACCATAAAATTCAACAAGATTTATCTGGAAAGCATTTTCATGAATCTCATTACCAATTCAATAAAATATACAAAACCCAATCATTCCCCAGAAATATCAATATGTTCCAAGAAAAATGATGATGCCATCCAAATAATATTCGCTGATAAAGGGCTGGGATTTGATATGGAAAAGGATAATAAGAAAATTTTTGGACTTAATCAAAGATTCCATCACCACATGGACAGCAAAGGAGTTGGCCTCTATCTGATTTATAATTATGTCTCTAGTTTAGGAGGACAAATTGAATTGGAGAGCAAATTAAATGATGGGGCCACTTTTATTATAACGATTCCCAATTAAACATTAGGGACCCAAATATACCTTCAAAGAATAGCACAAAAGAAGAGTTTTATCAATTTTAGTTAAGGAGACCTTAAAGCAGATGCCCAAACCTACAAAAAGACAACAACAAGCCAAGTTATTACGAATATTCAGGAAGGTGCATCGGACGATGGGTGCCTTGCTCTTTTCATTTTTCTTTATTATTTCCATATCCGGCTTATTGCTGGGTTGGAAAAAAAATAGTGGGGGTTATATTTTGGCAGAGACCCAAAATGGGGTTTCTTCCAATTTGGCAGATTGGCAACCTTTGGACCATCTGCACCAAAAGGCTCTAAAAATATTTGGGGATTCCATCTCACCTTCGGAAAAAACAAAAATAGACCGGATGGAGATCCGAAAAGACATGGGGATGGTCAAATTTACCTTTGAGGATAATTTCTGGGGCATCCAATTGGACGGGACCACGGGAAAATTGCTTCTTATTGAAAATCGTCGTGGCGACTATATTGAAAAAATACACGATGGCTCCCTACTCGATTATTATTTTGAGACCCGGCATGGGCAATTCAAATTAATTTATACAACGATAATGGGCATAGCCCTATTTCTTTTTACCACCACAGGTTTTTGGTTATGGCTCGGACCTAAACGAATGCGTAAAAAATAACTGAACCTTTTTACCTAATTTCTTCCGATTAAAAAGCCACCGCGCTATTTCAATGATCCACAAAATCATGAAGATAATTCTCTATAAACAGATAGAAATCGACTTAAAAAATAGCAAATTTGGCTAAATATCGT
>JBLGAT010000143.1:0-3872 GCA_047612485.1 Psychroserpens sp. | reverse complement strand
ATATCTCTTATGTCAAAAATGAGGGATATCCCCCGATAAAAATAAAGGGAAAAACCCTTGAAAAACATAAGGTAGGTTTGCCTGCTGATATCAGTAGCCAATATATTTCTGCTTTGTTACTGATTGCCCCGAGCCTGAAAAATGGCCTGGAGTTGGAATTGATAGGGAAGATAACTTCCGTTCCCTATATCAAAATGACCCTGTCATTATTGTCACAAGCGGGGATAGAGAATACTTTTAAAGGGAATACCATTGTGGTGCAACCTAAAAAGGAGGTCCCTAAAATGAATATGGTAGTGGAGTCAGACTGGAGTTCTGCCTCTTATTTTTATAGTATAGCGGCTCTTGGTGAGGTGGGCACGGAGATCACCTTGTCCTCCTATAAGGCAGACAGTTTGCAGGGTGATAGTGTCCTAGCTACTATTTACAGCCAATTTGGTGTGGAAACAACATTTGTTGGTCACGAAATTTTCCTTAAAAAAAACAAAGCGGTTCCTGTAGGTTCATCAATTACCTTGGATCTGGCCAATGCCCCCGATATTGCCCAAACTATTGCCGTTACCTGTTTTGGGTTGGGGATGGCCTGTCACTTAGAGGGGCTCCATACCCTAAAAATAAAGGAAACGGATCGGTTGGAAGCCTTAAAAACAGAATTGTCAAAGCTAGGTGCCTCAATTTCGGTAAGTGATAGATGCTTGACTTTAAAGGCGTCCAAGGAGATAAATAAAGATGTGGTCATTGACACCTATAATGACCATAGAATGGCTATGGCTTTTGCTCCTTTAGCCCTTAAAAAGGGCCTGTATATCAATAATGCGGAAGTGGTTTCCAAATCGTATCCCGACTTTTGGAACGATCTTAAAAAGCTCCAGTTCGGCATCGCAGAATCTTAATTAACATTTAAAGAGGCATTTACTTGACAACGCCCCTTTCAGGGTTGTATATTTGCAGCCGCAAAAGGCGTCACTAAAAAATTATCGATGAAATTATCACATTTTAATTTTGAGCTTCCAAATGAATTATTGGCTGAATATCCTTCGGAAAATAGGGATGAGTCCAAATTAATGGTAGTTCATAGAGAGACTGGAAAAATAGAGCATAAAATGTTTAAAGACCTGATCAATTATTTTGATGAGGATGATGTAATGGTGCTTAACAATACCAAGGTTTTTCCGGCCCGTTTATATGGTAACAAAGAAAAGACCGGTGCTAGGATCGAAGTATTCTTGTTAAGGGAATTGAACGAAGAACAACGTCTTTGGGATGTATTGGTAGACCCTGCACGTAAAATAAGAATTGGAAACAAGCTTTATTTTGGAGAGGATGAGAGTTTAGTGGCAGAAGTAATTGACAATACTACTTCTAGAGGTAGGACCTTACGTTTTCTATATGATGGTTCCTATACCGATTTTAGAAGGAAATTAAGGGAATTGGGAGAAACACCACTTCCTAAATATATCAAAAGGGCAGTAGAGCCCGAAGATGAGCAACGCTATCAGACCATTTATGCCAAGCATGAGGGTGCGGTTGCCGCTCCAACTGCTGGTCTGCATTTTTCCAAGCACCTGTTAAAGCGTTTGGAGATAAAGGGCATCAAATTTGCAGAGGTTACCCTGCACGTTGGTTTGGGAACTTTTAATCCCGTTGAGGTAGAAGATTTGTCCAAACATAAAATGGATAGTGAAGAGCTTATCATAGATGAGAAGTGCACGGAAATTGTGAACAATGCCAAGATTAGGAAACAGAGAGTCTGTGCAATTGGAACTACTGCCATGCGTGGTCTGGAGAGCGCAGTATCCTCCAATCATACGTTGAATACATTTGATGGATGGACAAACAAGTTTGTGTTCCCTCCATATGAATTCAGCATTGCAACGGCTATGGTTACCAATTTTCATTTACCCAAGTCGACCTTGTTGATGATGGTATCGGCATTTATGGGACATGATTTAATGAAAAGGGCCTATAAGGAGGCCATATTGGAAGGTTATAAGTTCTATTCCTACGGGGATGCCATGTTGATCATATAATTTTTTAAAAAATAAATTGAAGTCCCGTCTTTTTCCTTACATTATTGAGGGATAGACGGGATTTTTTATAAGATAATATCGCTGTAAAGAAATGGAAACGGTAAAAAAGAAAGACATAAGGGCACTCACCAAGGAACAGCTGAGAGATTTCTTCGTCAGTGAAGGGGACAATGCATTCAGAGGGAACCAGGTTTATGAATGGTTATGGCAAAAGTCGGCCCATTCCTTTGAAGGCATGACCAATATTTCTAAAGAAACCCGCCAAATGATGGAAGCCAATTTTGTGATCAATCACATTAAGGTAGATCAAATGCAGCGAAGTAGTGATGGAACCATAAAAAATGCTGTACGCCTTCATGACGATCTGGTGGTGGAATCTGTGCTTATCCCTACTAAAACGAGAACGACCGCCTGTGTTTCCAGTCAGGTGGGATGCAGTTTGGACTGTAAGTTTTGTGCCACGTCCCGCCTAAAGCGTATGCGAAATTTGAACCCGGACGAGATTTATGATCAAGTGGTGGTAATAGATAATGAGAGCAGATTGTATTTTGATAGACCCTTGAGCAATATTGTTTTTATGGGCATGGGCGAGCCTTTGATGAATTATAACAATGTTTTAAAGGCAATAGAAAAGATTACCTCTCCAGAAGGATTGGGAATGTCACCCAAGCGAATTACCGTATCTACTTCCGGGGTCCCTAAAATGATTCGTAAAATGGCAGACGAGGAAGTGAAATTTAAATTGGCAGTATCCCTACACTCGGCCATTGATGATATTAGGACTTCCATTATGCCCTTTAATGCCACGTTTACCCTCGCCGATCTTAGGGAATCTCTACAATACTGGTACAACAAGACCAAAAGTAGGATTACCTATGAGTATGTGGTATGGGAGGGGATCAACGACCAACAGAAAGATGTAGATGCCCTTGTTGATTTTTGCAAATTTGCACCTTCAAAGGTCAATCTTATAGAGTACAATCCAATTGATGATGGAGAATTTCGTCAGGCTTCCAATAGCGCCATAGATCGTTATGTAAATACTTTGGAGCGAAATGGGATTATTGTAACCGTCCGGAGGTCAAGAGGAAAGGATATCGATGCTGCCTGTGGCCAATTGGCCAATAAGCAATAGGATACAATGTTACCGGTCGTTGAAAAACGCTTCCAATAGGGTTGAATTTATGATCAAAGGTTGGAGATAAGCAAAGTCCTCCTTTTTTTTAACTGATTGACCAAGTTGTGGCGAATGCCTTTTATTTTTACTTAATTTTACAGAATCAATTCTATTCCACACCAAATTGGAAAAACAAACTTTGTGAAAGTTGTAAACCAGATTAGGGAGCCCATTAACCAGGAGATGGAACTTTTTGAAAAAAAGTTCTATGAATCCATGTCTTCCAAGGTGGCCCTGCTCAACAGAATTACCTATTACATTGTAAATAGGAAGGGAAAACAAATGCGCCCTATGTTTGTTTTTCTGACCGCCAAAATGGTATCCGAAGGAACTATTAATGAGCGTACCTATCGTGGTGCATCCGTAATAGAATTGATCCATACCGCCACCCTTGTCCATGACGATGTTGTAGACGATAGTAATAAAAGACGCGGTTTTTTCTCCATTAATGCCCTATGGAAAAACAAGATTGCGGTTCTGGTGGGGGATTATCTCCTTTCCAAAGGCTTGTTGTTGTCTATTGATAACTCCGATTTCGATCTTCTTAGAATCATTTCTGTTGCTGTACGGGAGATGAGCGAGGGGGAACTATTACAGATAGAAAAAGCAAGAAGACTGGATATTACCGAGGAGGTGTATTATGAGATCATACGTCAGAAAACAGC
>JBLGAT010000142.1:0-4143 GCA_047612485.1 Psychroserpens sp. | reverse complement strand
TGGCTCTGGCGATGGGGCCCACCCCTTTCCATTCCGAACAGGGAAGTTAAGCCCATCTGCGCCGATGGTACTGCTATACCAAGTGGGAGAGTAGGTCGCCGCCTTTTTTTGAGAATCCCGATCACATTTGTGGTCGGGATTTTTTTTTGTTCTATATTTAGGTATGACAAGACCAAACTCAATGTACAGAGTACTGACTTTCTTCCTTTTTATTTTCACCTCCCTTCTATCCCTAGCACAAGAAAAACAAGTAAAGGCCTTGGTAGGGGGTACCCTAATAGATGGTTTTGGCTCCGATCCCATTAAAAATAGCGTGGTAATTATCGAAGGGGAAAAAATTATATCCGTAGGTACCATTACAGATACCCCTATTCCATCCAATGCAGAAGTAATATCCACAGAGGGCATGACTGTTCTTCCCGGCTTATGGGATATGCACGTACATACCATGATCAACGGACATTCGGATTACGACTATTGGGACAAGACCTATCCTCCTCTACTTAAAGATGTGATCATGCCATCAAGTGCACACCAACTTTTAATGGCCGGGGTCACCAGTGCCAGGGACTTGGGCGGTCCCCTGGAAGAAAGTATTGCCGTAAGGGATGCCATAAACAAGGGAGAAATTCCAGGTGCTACATTATATGTGTCGGGTCCATTTATACAGCATCAAGCATACCCAGGGACAGAAGATTTTAGATGGGGAGTGACCAGTCCAGAGGATGGTAGGGCAAAAATCAGAAAACTTGCCAAGGCAGGGGTAGATGTGGTCAAATTGATAGACCACGACCAAATGACCATGGCAGAGCTGCAAGCTATAGTGGACGAGGCCCATAAAAATAATTTAAAGGTCGTGGCGCACGGTCATAGGCCCAATGAAATAAGAAGGGGACTACAGGTGGGGGTAGATTGTTTTGAACATACTGGATTATCTTCCGCACCGGAGTATCCTGCGGATATCATGGAACAGATCAAGGAAAGGACCGCACAAATGAATTTAGGCCCATTATTTTGGTGTCCCACCGTAGAAGGATTGTATAATTATGAATATGTAAGGGACCATCCTGAAAAATTGGACAATGATTCTTGGCATTTGGGATTGCCCGATAGTGTTATCGTAGATATTAAAAACAGCATCACACATCCGGATCGCTTGCCTTATTTTCAATTGACACCAATTAGAAAACCTACCTTAAAAACAAAGATCAAACAACTTATGGATGCAGGCGTAGTCTTGATGGTGGGTACCGATAGTGGTATCCCTATGAAATTCCACAGTCAATCTACATGGAACGAGCTGGATGTATGGGTTAATGAATTTGGAATAGATCCTATGTATGCGATAAGGGCGGCGACCTATTGGCCGGCGCTTTGGATGGGTGTGGCCGATGAAGTTGGAACCATTACCCCTGGGAAATATGCAGATATTATTGCAGTGGACGGGGATGTACTCCGCTACATTAGTTTACTGCAAGATGTAGATATGGTCATTAAGCATGGAAAACGCTATAAATAATGGGGAGTAGCAATGACACCATAACCAATGGATCTTTTGAAAGGGATGAAAGACTTCATGCGTATTCCCATGCTCTGGGAATTATTCTTGGATTTTTAGGTGCATTTTTTCTTCTATTTAAGAATAGTGGCAAAACGGACTATGCCACCATAGCCATCCTGATCTATAGTTTTACAGTTGTTTTATTGTTTTCGGCCTCTACCTTATATCACTACGTGTCCAATTTGGAATTGAAAAGAAAGCTGAGGATTGTGGACCATGTGAGTATTTACTTTTTAATTGCTGGGACGTATACCCCAGTTGCCTTAATATCCTTGGCGAGCGGCAATGGCTTTCTTATTTTTTATACTGTTTGGGGCATAGCACTTATAGGCACCCTTTTTAAAGTGTTTTATACAGGTAAATTTGAAATACTCTCTTTACTTCTTTATTTGGCCATGGGCTGGCTCATTGTCTTGGATTACTCTGATTTGTTGGAGAATACCACCAAAATGGGCATAGATCTACTCATATTGGGCGGAGCATTTTATACAATTGGAATTTTGTTCTACGCCTTCAGAAAAATACCTTATAACCATCTGATATGGCACTTCTTTGTACTGGGAGGTGCCATCAGCCACTGGCTGTTTATATATTTAGATGTGGTTTAACTAATTAGAATGTCCTCGTATTCTTCAAAAAAGGATTCAAATTGTAGCATATTTTCATTTAAGAAGACCATGGTCTCTTGCCAGCTGTCTTTATTGTGAATAGAAACCCCCTCTAGAATCACATAGATTCTGGATATTTCTTTCTGATTTTCCAAAATATAGGAATCATTGAAAATGGCATCAGGTAGATACTCTTCCTTTAAAATGGACTTTAAGCTTAGAAGTTTTTCCCATAGTTCTATTCTTTTCTCCAAATCATGGTGATCCAAATCCAATGAAACCATGGCCGTTTTGGTGTCAAAATGGAATTTAAAGGCGAAATCTTTTACCTTGGTATTGTACAGGATCCATTTTCTTGGAAATGATTTTCCAAAGGATATCCAAAAGTCCTCTCGTAGTTTACGCGATGCTTCCTTACCGAACATTTATAGGAGATAAGCAATGGCAATACCAATTATAATGACCACCAATTTTCGTAAATTAAATTTATGTCCCTCCGAACTTTCAAATAGGATAACCGTGGAAATATGGAGAAATACACCAATAACAACAGCGGTAATTGGGGCATAGTACTGCTCTATGATTTGCATATTGGCCGCAAGAAGACTCCCAAGAGGGGTCATTATGGCAAACAATACAATAAAAAATATCGCATTGCTCAGCTTGATCTTCGAATTGATAAAAAATATACTGAGAATAATGGCAATGGGAACTTTATGAACCAAGATTCCGTAGAGTATGGTTTGGTGTTTTTCTATAGGGATCCCTTCCAATAAAGAGTGTATGGAAAGGCTGATGAATAACAACCATGGAAAATTTGTTTTTTCCGTATCCAAATGCACATGCCCATGTTCTGCCCCTTTGGAAAAGAATTCCAGAAAAATTTGAAGTAAAATCCCCAGCATTACAAAGACACCAATTGTTTTTGGATTGGAATTTAAATAAGCTTCCGGAAACAGTTCAAATACCGTAAGGGCCAAAAGAAAGGCCCCACTAAAGGCCAATACTAATTTAAAGGCTTCCTTATTTTTTGGTTTTACCACGAGAACAAAGGAAAAACTTAATAATACCGCTAGAATGGGCAATAAATAGATCATGTAATATAGGTTAGTGCTCGGTACTATTCAAATGTACTGTGTGATTGGGGTAAAATTAATGTATTTTTGCGGTATTCTTTAAAGTAAGTATGGACAATAATTTTAAAATGGTAGCCAAAACCTTATTCGGTTTTGAGGAGATATTAGCAAAGGAATTGCGCAATCTTGGGGCAAGTAATGTAGAGGAAGGGGTAAGGAACGTCTCTTTTGTAGGCGATACTGGTTTTATGTACAAAGCCAATCTTTGTTTAAGGACCGCAATAAAAATAGTGAAACCGGTGCATTCTTTCAGCGTAGTTGATGAGAACGATCTGTACAAGAAAATATATCAGATGGATTGGAGCGAATATCTCTCGGCAGACACCACCTTTGCCATTGACACCACCATCAATTCAGAGAATTTTACACATTCCCTCTATGTTTCCCAAAAAGTAAAAGATGCGATAGTGGATAAATTTAGGGATACCGATGGTCGTAGGCCAGATGTGGATATAAAATTTCCGGATGTCCGTTTAAACATTCATATTCAAAAGGAGCACTGTAACGTTTCTTTGGATACCTCGGGAAGATCTCTGCACCAAAGGGGATATCGGACCGCGACCAATATTGCTCCGATAAATGAAGTTTTAGCAGCAGGCTTACTGCTTTTAAGTGGTTGGGACGGTCAATGTGATTTTCTTGATCCTATGTGTGGTAGTGGTACCTTTTTAACGGAAGCTGCCATGATAGCCTGTAATATTCCGGCCAATATCAACAGAAAGGAATTTGCTTTTGAAAAATGGTCCGATTTTGATAAAGATCTTTTTGAAAAGATCGTGGACTCCAGCTTAAATAAGACCAGGGAGTTCCATTTTAAGATCATTGGGTACGATAAAGC
>JBLGAT010000141.1:0-4241 GCA_047612485.1 Psychroserpens sp. | reverse complement strand
TTTAAAGGTTGATTTTAATTGCCATTTTTTTTTGACTTGATACCAACTTGTGGCTAAAGTTAATTAGTTGATCATATTCCTCTAATATGGTATAATACTTAACCAGAAATTTTCATTACTTGGCCTAAACTAGGTAAATTTTCGATAAATTAATTATGAAACACATTTTTTGAAGTTATAGACTATAATCTTATTCCGATTACGGAAAACCATAATTATGGTAAGGATTATTTGTTATTAGTGAATTGCTTTTGCCAATAGAAAAGCAATATAACATGGGCCTCATTAAGGTTTAGGATATAGGTGTTTTGGAAATAACCGCAAACAGAGCAAAAAGTATTGTGAACAAATTTCAATTCCTTTTATCAACCACCTTATTATCAAACGCAATCAAGTTAAAAAGTTGCCGCATTCGGCTTCTAACCCTATTGCCATAGCGTTCTTCTAGTTCTTTAGCATTGAGATTGGTAGTAGCATGGGTAAGGACTTTATGATTTAATAAAAGTTCATGCCTGGATATCAGGATTTCTCCCAAGACATTGCAATCTTTTCCGTAATGTCTTCCCAAGGGCTCCACTCCCAGATCATCAAAACAGAAAAACCCTTGGTTGCCATAATCTTCAATGACCTTATACCCAATATGATTAAAAGCAAAGGTGATGTTGCGTGAAGGAATCACTTCATAAGCCCTTTGATGGGGTACGATGTATCTCAAAAGCTTCATAAGACTAGTTTTACCACATCCAACGGGTCCCGAGAGCAGAATTCCTTTATGGATATCTATTCCTGCCTTTTCACAGCTCTCTGCGTCCCGGATATAGTAATTGGATAGTTTATAGATCATAGTATGGTCTTCTTCATAAATGTGGAACTCCTTTCCAAAGAGTTGTTTGCCTTTAGTGCTTAGGTACTCTAGTATCTTCGGAAAATCATAGATGACCTTTTTTCCATCAAAACTTCCAAGAACATGTTCCACGCCACCTTCCAAAATCTTAGAGGGGTTCTCCATAGTTTTTATCTTTGGTGGTTTTCAGGTTGTCCCTTCCTCGATAGCTATCGGGATGGAAAACTGTTTCAAAGTGTTTGACCTCTATTCCGTTAATCAGCCATTTTTCGGCCAGGGCCTTCCAATCTGTAATGATTGCCTTTCCATTAATTTTCCATCCAAGGCTTTGGTAATGGTGATAGAATTTCATTCCATCGGTAGGAGACCCATTTTTTGTTTTAAAAAAAGAAAGAACTTCTAATTCATTTTTGGGTGTGCCTCGTTTATTTAAGTTTGTTCTTTGTTTATTATTGTTTGTATTAGATACCACCGCTTGTTTCATACTTGTTTCAGGGTTGTCCAAAACTTGTTTAGAAGTTGTCCCAAAAACAAGCAAGGTAATCTCACTGCCTTTAAACGGGTTGTGGGAGGGAAAATATACAAGGTATTTCCAATCATCTAAATTTCTAAGGCATCTATGGTAGGTAGTTTTGGAGCCAATTTTGGCCATTTGCATCACTTCTTCCCGGCTGATATAAAACTTTTTGGGAAACCTATTGATGTTCCAAAACTGGAAGAGTGCCATATATAGACTTATATGGGTAGGATTCAGTCTGGAGTCTTTGGAGAATTGCTCAAAGACCGCATTGAGGTGTACTATATAATTCATATTCGATCATAGTTATCGGGTTGCACACTATTTTTTAAAAGGATCTTATGTATTTCCTCCTCATCATAATAAATGATTCCCCCAAGCTTAGAGTAGGGTATAGTACCATTGATTCTTAAGTTTTGGAGCGTACCAGGGCTAATACCCAAGAGCACCATGACATCTGAGGACCTCAAGAATTTTTTGAATTTAGGACCTGTGCCGGTTTGCAGTAATTTTTTTAAATCATCCAGTAATTCCATTTTGAAATCCCTTAGATCGTCTGTTGTAATGAGATTGCTTGGCATAATGTGTTTTTTTAAAGAAAGGGACTCCCGGTTATCGTTTTTTAATGGTTGTCCCTTTCAAGGTTTGACTTTCGTTCTACAAATCTGGACCCCTTTGTCGGGCTTTAATCACCAGTTCAACCCATCTTGGGTGAAAATTTAACATCTTCAATAATGGATGTATTTGATAGGTTTTAGTTTGAATCTTAGGAGATTTTGAAAGAAATTTTACACGTATTTTTCCTGAATGGGGTAGAAAGAGATAATACCCAAGTTCTACCCGAGTTGGGAGAAACTAAGGACGTTCTGTTTTTATTTAAGAATAACTAATTTAGTCATCCTCCATATCCAATCGGGAGATAAGCCTGGAAGAGAGCTCATCCAAAAATTTCACTCGGCTCTTTTTTCTGGCCCTAATTTCGGTATAGGTCCTATAGAAGTCCCCAAGGTCGAAATTAAAAGTCCGCTGGAGGGCATTGGCTATTTCCTTAATTTCTGCATTTCCGTTATTCACCGCCCCACTATGATAAAGGGCATAAACAAGTTCGGTCATCCCCGCTTTGGAAGAAGTCCAGTGTAATTTATTTTTCGAAATGTGTTTATCAAGAATTGTATTTGGATCCTCTAGATTTTGAAGTCGTTCCTGCAAGTACCCAATCAATGAATGGTAAGCCATTAATTTAGCGAGTAGCATGTCATGGGAGGTGTTGAAATCAGGATCTAAATAGTAAAATTTGGAATGTGTAATTGTGGATATAGGATATTGGGATCTGGTAAAGTATTTCTCGTCCATGTGTTCTTGGCCAGATTCTATATAATGCGCAAAATCTATATTGTGGCCAAAGAATCTATTCAATTTGCTCAACTTACTAAGAATATAATCCTGCTTAGTGGTCTTTATCGCCTTTGGGAACTGAATTTCGAAAGATCTGATTTCTGAATAATAGATGAGATTTTTAAGTGGAACCTGTTTGATGTGCTTAAAGAAATTAACTTCTAACGGTATGTCACTAAAACCGTTTACTGTTATTTCCTTTTTAAATTCAGTTAGTACACCAGAGCATAGGGATATGGCTAAATTCAACTGACGTAATTGGTCGTTTGAAGATAGATCAATGTTGCTTAGTTCCTTTTGTAAGGATGTAGACCTTAGATTCAAATTCATGAGCTTCCTCTTTAAAGAAAAATGAATACTTCCAATAGGGTCTTATCATGCAATTTTTTAGGGAATTCGGAATACTTTTTATTCAATTAACAGCCACACATAGAGCTTATAATCTTTATTTTTATTGAAAATAATCTATATTCAGGTAAATAGCAAGAAATCTTGTGTTTTTTTGATGGAAAGTATTTTTATTTTTTTCTTGGTTTTGAGTCGTTGATGTCAAACTTCTTCATTTTAAGCCTTAGTATCTCCATATCCTCACTGACTTTTCTGTCCAAGATCTTAGCATAATGCTGTGTAGTCCGAAGCGATTTGTGTCCCAACATCTTGCTGACCGACTCTATGGGCACCCCATTGGATAAGGTCACCGTGGTGGCAAAGGTGTGCCTTGCCAAATGAAAAGTAAGGTTTTTGGAAATAGCACAGACATCGGCAATTTCCTTTAAATAGGCATTCATCTTTTGATTGCTCAGAACAGGAAGTAATTTGCCCTGATCAAGAACTTCTGGGTGCTGTTCATATTTTTCAAGGATATCAGACGCTGTAGGGAGTATGGGAATACTGCTCCGCGTATCCGTTTTAGAACGTTTTATCTTGATCCATTTATGACCATCAATTCCGATGACAACATCATTTTTAGATAGTTTTTTCACGTCTGAATAGGCCAATCCCGTAAAACAGGAAAACAAGAAGATATCTTTCACCTGTTCTAAACGACCAATAAGAAGCCTTTTATCCACCATATCCTGAAGTTCCTTTTCTGTGAGAAACTCCCTATCAACGATCTTCAGTCTAGCTTTCCAATGTAAAAAGGGATCTTTCTTTATCCAGTCATTGGCAAAGGCTATTCGTACAATTTTCTTAAAATTGGTGATATATTTTAGGGCAGTGTTATGCGAACAATTACGTTCTGTTTTTAAATAGTATTCAAGGCCACTGATGAACTTATGATCCACCTCCTTAAAAGGAAGATCAGTAACTTTATATTCGAGTTTAATATAATCCTCTACGTGTTTTTTAGCAGTTCTGTAGCGCTCCGCAGTTCCAGGAGCAAAATCTTTGCCCACTAAATTTTCAACTTTGTCATTGTGATTTTGGAACTCCTTTAAAACCATTTTATGATTTTGTGTTTTTCCGGTATAGATATTTCGGATT
>JBLGAT010000140.1:0-4830 GCA_047612485.1 Psychroserpens sp. | reverse complement strand
GGAACAAGATGCCTAAGATGAAAACAAAATCCAGTACCAAAAAGCGTTTTAAGCTTACGGGTACCGGTAAAATCAAAAGAAAGCACGCTTTTAAGAGCCACATTCTAACGAAGAAGTCTAAAAAGCGCAAGCTTGCGTTAACGCACTCTACATTAGTACACGAGGCGGATGTTAACAGCATTAAGCAACAGTTACGATTAAAGTAATCGTTTCTTTCGGTAATTAGTATTAACCCTGGAGTTAGGCCATTCAAAGATTTTGAAATAAATTCAGAACGCCTACTACAAAAAACTTAAAATTATGCCAAGATCAGTAAATTCAGTTGCTTCACGAGCTAGAAGAAAAAAAGTGATGAAGCAAGCCAAAGGTTACTTTGGAAGACGTAAAAACGTCTGGACAGTAGCTAAAAATGCGGTGGAAAAAGCAATGTTATATGCTTATAGAGACCGTAGAAACAAGAAAAGAACTTTCCGTTCCCTATGGATCATCCGTATCAATGCAGGTGCTAGATTACACGGAATGTCCTATTCTCAGTTTATGGGGAGAGTTAAAGCCAACAACATTGAGCTGAACCGTAAGGTTTTAGCCGATTTGGCAATGAACCACCCAGACGCTTTTAAAGCTGTTGTGAATAAAATAAAGTAACATTAACAATATATCTCGCTTATAAAAAAAAATCCGATTCAAATGAATCGGATTTTTTTTATTTATTGGATTTTGGCGATTGCCTGTTTAAACTCTGCCCAATCTATAAGTTCATCCCCAGATTTATCGTATTCCTCTACCATTTTGGAAGAAACCATGCCACGAATAAACCCATTGATCTCTGCCTTTTTCAATAGATCTACAATCTCTCCTTTTGTCAATTTACCGTCCCCGTCCCCATCAAAGAAAGCAAAAGCTTCCTCAGGAGTCTTGAAATGATTAGTTATCAATATTTGAATTTTATGAAGGATATCCTCTTTTGCTCCAATGTTTCATTTCTTTAAATCTTATCTCTAAAATACGAATAGTCCCTTAATTCCATGACTGCCCAAAGGCAGAAACAACCAGCTTTCTTCCCCCGGCATGGTTCCTATGTTCGCAAAGGTAAACCCCTTGCCAAATCCCCATATTCAACGTCCCATTGGTAATGGGAATCTGCACTGAAGCCCCCATCAACGAAGCCTTGATATGGGCCGGCATATCGTCCGGCCCTTCATAATCATGTTGGTAATACGGGGCATTCTCGGGAACCATTACATTCATATGGCTCTCAAAATCGGAACGCACAGTAGGGTCCGCATTTTCATTGATAGTTAAACTTGCCGAAGTGTGTTTTATAAAAACCTGCAACATCCCAGCTTTAATATCTTTAATTTCAGGAAGTGCCCTTGCAATATATTCTGTGATGATATGAAACCCTCGCTTAAAGGGCGGTAAGTTTACTTCTGACTGATAAAATTCCATACTAACCTATTTTTTCCTATTTTCCAAAGATGCCAATCGTTGCCGACATAACAAAAATACCACAAAGTTTACTTCCCAAGTTCCCGCATTTACCCTTAGAACAAATACCTTTGCAACCAAATAAGGAAGCACTGATGGATTTATCAAAAATTAGAATGGTAGTTACGGACATGGATGGCACCCTACTGAACTCAGCCCATGAAGTGAGTGACCGTTTCTTTGAATTGTTCGAAGAGCTAAAAAAAAGGGACATTCTCTTTGTTGCCGCGAGCGGAAGACAATACAACAGTATTGTACATAAGCTGCAACCCATTAAAAATGAAATAATCGTTATCGCGGAAAACGGGGGTTTTGCCATGCAGCAAGATCAAGAACTTCTTTCAACACCCTTGGGACAAAAGTCCATTGAAACCATCTTGAAATCACTCGAAAATATTGAAGGGGCACATGCCGTCCTCTGCGGGAAAAGAAACGCTTATCTCAACGGTACTTCCCATGAATTTTTAAACAAATTGAAGGAGTACTATTCCGAATATACCGTCATGGAAGACATTTCCACTTTCGGGGGCGAGGTCCTGAAAATTGCCGTGTATCATTTTGAGAGTTCCGAGATATTTATATATCCCTCAGTAAAACATTTAGAAGCTGAACTAAAAGTAAAGATTTCCGGGGAAAACTGGTTGGACCTATCCCACCTGAACGCCCATAAAGGTTTTGCCCTAGAACAGGTTCAGAAGAAACATAACATTACCAAAGCAGAAACTTTGGTTTTTGGGGATTACAACAATGACTTGGAAATGCTGGCCTTGGCGGATTATAGCTTTGCTATGGCCAATGCACACCCCAATGTTCTGAAAGCGGCCAATTACACGACTAAAAGTAATGATGAAAATGGGGTAGAGCACATATTGGAGCAGCTCATTTCCCATCTAAAAGTTTAGGTTTTCTGTTTCTTTTTCTGAGCAGCAGGAAACAATACGTTGTTCAGGATCAACCTATAACCTGGTGAAGTTGGGTGTAGTTCCAATTCTGTTTTGGGATCCCCAACCCTATGCTGGTAATCTTCCGGGTCGTGGCCTCCATAAAATGTAAAAAATCCCTTCCCTTTGATCCCATGGATATAGCGGGCCTCCCCGTTGATCTTATTTTCACCCAATACCATTACTGTAGGTTTAATTTCATCCCTGGCGAAAGCCGTGGTCTGCCCCATAAATCCTTTGACAAGGGAAGTATGGTTTTGGCACAACATGGTAGGTACAGGGTCCCATTTTGCGGAGAAATCCATTAATGAAAAGTAGTCGGACTCCTTAGGTACCCTCCCCCTTTTGGTGGTCATGTCTATGGAAGAGAACTCATACTGCAACGGACTGCGCTCCAAGGTAAAGTTGGTAAACGCCAAGGTTTTGCTATAGTCCAATTTATTTTGGTAATTGGCCTCTGAAGGGTCACCATCGAACATGGGTTCACAAATATCTACCCCATCGGCCGCCAAGGCAATGTCAAAACTATCGGTAGCAGAACACATGGCGAACATAAACCCACCTCCAATCACATAATTTCGGATTGCTTTGGCCACTGCTCTTTTTTCCTCTGAAACTTTTGAATACCCCAATTTTGTTGCCAAGGCCTCTGCTTGCTCCTTGCCTTCCAAATACCAAGGTGCCGCCCTATATGCGCCGTAAAATTTACCATATTGGCCGGTAAAATCTTCGTGATGTAGATGCAACCAATCGAATAACAACAATTTGTTATTCAATACTTCTTCATCATAAATGGTTTCGTAGGGAATTTCAGCGTAGGTAAGTACCATGGTAACTGCATCGTCCCAAGGCAAATTTTCCTTTGGGGAATAAACTGCTATTTTTGGAGCTTTCTCCAGAATCACGGCTTCCTGATTTTTTGAAGGACTGCTAATTTCTGATAAGATGGCCTCCGCCTGGGCATCGGAAATGATCTCGAAGGATACGCCTCGAATCTGGCATTCCTTGCGGATGTTATCCCCATCGGGCAACAGGAATGCCCCTCCCCTATAGTTCAACAACCATTGAACCTTTTGTTGTTTTGTGAGTACCCAATAGGTGATTCCGTAAGCTTTTAAATGATTTTTCTGGCTTTCAGCGTCCATTGGTATAAGGATATTGGAAGCTGAAACAAAGAAGGAAAGGAACAAAAAGAACATCAAACACCCTCTCGAGATTAGTCGAGAAGATGAATTTATATGGTTGTTTTTAAAACGGTACTTCGCTGTCATCCATGTTGCTATCATCATTCATAGAACTGCCAAAAGCCTCATCTGCATTGGGAAGGTTTTTTGTTATGAACGGATTATCCTCATTTTCATTCATTTTAGATTGGAATTCGAAAGGAGAATCAAAGTCGTCCAAGTTATCAAACTTACCAAGATTGCCAATAAATTTCAATCGTATGCTATCCAAACCACCATTTCTATGCTTGGCCACTATAAATTCACCCTGACCTGCCGTTGGGGTTCGCTCATCATCATCCCATTCATCAATTTTGTAATATTCCGGACGATAGATAAAGGCTACAATATCCGCATCCTGTTCAATTGCTCCAGATTCCCTAAGATCCGAAAGGATAGGCCTTTTACTTCCTCCCCTGGTCTCCACGGCCCTGGACAACTGTGATAATGCAATTACCGGACAATTCAATTCTTTTGCCAAAGCCTTAAGGTTTCTGGAAATGGTAGAGATTTCCTGTTCCCTATTTCCTCCTTTTTGACTCCCACCTGCGGTCATCAATTGCAAATAATCTATAACGATCATTCGGATGCCGTGCTGCGAGGCCAATCGTCTAGCCTTTGCTCTAAGGTCAAAAATGGAAAGGGACGGGGTGTCGTCTATAAACAGGGGGGCACTTTCCAAAGCCTTAACTTTTACATTCAATTGTTCCCACTCGTGTTTTTCCAATTTACCTGTTCTCAGCTTTTCTGAGGACAGTCCGGTTTCCGAGGAAATCAAACGGGTGATCAATTGGACCGAGGACATCTCCAAAGAGAAAAAGGCCACGGGAATATTGTGATTTACTGCCATGTTCCTTGCCATGGACAAGGTCAGTGCCGTTTTACCCATTCCAGGACGGGCTGCAACAATGATCAAATCACTGGGTTGCCATCCTGAGGTCAGCTTATCCAATTTATCAAAACCGGAAGGCACACCACTAAGTCCTTCTTTGTTAGCGATCTCTTCTATCCTCTTTTTTGCCTGAATCACCAAATTTTGGGCGGTCTCGGCTGAACGTTTTAGGTTCCCCTGGGTCACATCGTACAGTTTTGCTTCCGCTGTATCCAAAAGATCAAATACATCCGTGGAATCTTCATAGGCTTCCTGGATGATCTCACTTGAAATTTTTATCAGACTG
>JBLGAT010000139.1:0-4881 GCA_047612485.1 Psychroserpens sp. | reverse complement strand
TAGTTAAACAACTATATTAGTAGTTATTTAACTAAAAAAGCAGTAGATAAAAAGGGGCAAGTTCTACCTATGTCTATTTTTGATTGGGATTCTTCTATATTTACAAACAAAAGAAATAGGGATGCAGAATATCTTATTGGTCCTCATAGGACTGGGTTTTTTGATCTTGGGGGGTAATTGGTTGTTAAAAGCGGCCGTGGCAATTTCCTTGCGACTCAATATTCCTAAGATTGTTGTGGGGATGACGGTAGTTTCCTTTGCTACTTCTGCTCCAGAACTTATAGTGAGTATCAATGCTGCTTTGGACGGCTTTCCAGATTTGGCCCTTGGCAACGTCATAGGATCCAATATTGCCAATTTGGGGCTGGTATTGGCAATAACGGTGATGTTGGGGAGTATTGATGTACGAAAAAGTTTTTACACTACAGATTGGCCGGTCATGATGTTGGCCTCATTGATATTCTTTGGGTTTATTTATTTTGATGGACAGCTACAACAGTATGAGGGAATTATCATGGTGGTTGTCTTGTTCTTGTTTTTGGTTTATTTACTGCGTTTCCAAAAAACGGCTGTTGTGGACGAACTTCCCGAGGATGATTTGCCGCTTCCCTTATATAAAACTGTTTTGTTCTTGGGACTTGGTGGAGTGTCTTTATGGGGCGGTTCAGAATTGTTGATCAATGGTGCGGTTGGTTTGGCCACATTTTATGGGGTGAGTGATAGGATCATAGCAGTTACCGTTGTATCCATTGGGACTAGCATTCCAGAATTGGCCGCTTCCGTCATAGCGGTGATCAAAAAGGAAAAAGCGATTTCCCTTGGTAACCTTATAGGTTCCAATATATTTAATTTATTGGCTGTATTGGGAATAACAGCTATTATTACCCCAATAACCGTTTTGGACCAAGGGATATTAAGTAGCGATATCTTTTGGATGTTGGGAATTTCCTTCCTGATTCTTCCCTTGGTATTCTTTCCTAAAGGGTTGCGCTTGGGATGGCGGGATGGACTGGTTCTTTTGGCCCTTTATTTTGTTTTTGTCTACCACACCATTACATAAAAAAAACGGCACTTGGAATTCCAAGTGCCGTTCTATCAACAATTAATTTATTTTTAAGGTTTTAAACCTTAGCAGATTTTACAGTTTTCACAATTCTACCTGCAATCTTGTATGGGTCACCGTTAGAAGCTGGTCTTCTGTCTTCCAGCCATCCTTTCCATCCTTTTTGAACGGTAATGATAGGAATTCTAATAGAAGCTCCCCTGTCGGATATACCATAGCTAAAGTCATGTATAGATGCGGTTTCATGTTTCCCTGTCAAACGTTGGTCATTGAACTCGCCATAAACGGCAATGTGTTCAGCGGTAACTGGTCTAAAGGCTTCACATATCTTCTCGTAAATTTCTTTTGAACCACAAGTTCTAAGTATAGTATTGGAGAAGTTGGCATGCATACCGGATCCGTTCCAGTCACCTTTGACCGGTTTTGGGTGGTATTCTATGTAGTAACCATATTTTTCGGTCAAACGATCCAATAAATATCTAGAAACCCAAATTTCATCTCCCGCTTTTTTTGCCCCTTTTGCAAACAATTGGTATTCCCACTGTCCACTGGCTACCTCTTGGTTGATCCCTTCAAAGTTCAATCCGGCAGCGATACAAAGATCGGCATGCTCTTCAACAAATTGTCTTCCGTGGGTGTTTCTTCCGCCTACTGAACAGTAGTACATCCCTTGGGGACCAGGATAACCACCTACAGGGAATCCTAAAGGCAATTGAGTGTGTTTATCCATTATAAAATATTCCTGTTCAAAACCAAACCAGAAATCTCCATCTTCATCATCAATACCTGCTCTGGTATTGGATTCGTGTGGGGTACCATCAGCATTCAATACCTCGGTCATAACGATATAACCGTTCTTTCTTGCTGGGTCAGGATAAATCGCAACTGGCTTTAATAAACAATCAGAAGATCCACCTTCAGCTTGCTTTGTTGAGCTTCCATCGAAAGACCATATAGCACAATCTTCCAATTTTCCACTAAAATCATCTTCAACCTTGGTTTTGCTTCTCAGGTTCGCAGTTGGTTCGTAACCGTCTAACCAAATGTACTCTAATTTTGACTTGCTCATAATCTTGGTAGTTAATTTTAATCTTTAAGACAGGCAAAAATAAATATTTTCATCTACCTATCTAAATTTTAAGGGGTTAATTGTTTTAAACTAACTTATTATTTTATTTACCCTAGTATTTTTCAGGGTATATTGATTTAAATATATTTTTAAGTCAATATATTATTAAATCCTTAATTTTACGCAAAACATAAAATCATCATATGTCCAAGCTTAGATTCTCATCCATAAAGGAAAGTAATAATAGAAATCGGATTGCCATAGAGGAGACGGGGAGGCGCTCGGAACTTTTCGGGATCAATGTTTTTAACGAAGACAAAATGCTCCAGTTTTTAACGAGGGAAGCCTATGACCGCGTTAAGGGGGCCATCTATTCCGGTTCTAAAATAGACCGTAAGATTGCCGATCAAGTTGCTGAAGGCATGAAAGCCTGGGCCATCAATATGGGGGCTACCCATTATACCCATTGGTTCCAACCTTTGACTGGAGCTACCGCTGAGAAACATGATGCTTTTTTTGATCTATTGCCCGATGGGAAGGCACTCGAAAAATTTGGAGGTGGACAATTGGTGCAGCAAGAGCCAGATGCATCCAGCTTTCCCAATGGTGGCATCCGCAACACTTTTGAAGCAAGGGGGTATACTGCTTGGGATCCAACTTCACCGGCCTTTATCTATGGTTCAACCCTTTGTATCCCTACAATTTTTGTGGCATACACAGGGGAGGCTTTGGATAATAAAGCCCCCTTGTTGAGGGCCTTGACAGCTGTTGATGAAGCAGCTACGGCCGTAGCGAAATACTTTGATAAAAATGTGTCCAAGGTAAATGCCACCTTGGGTTGGGAACAGGAATATTTCTTGATCGACAAGGCCTTGGCGTACTCACGGCCCGATATATTATTGACCGGAAGAACGTTGATAGGTAATTCTGCTGCCAAAGGCCAACAATTGGACGACCATTATTTTGGGGTTATACCAAGTAGGGTGCTCAGTTTTATGAGCGATTTGGAAAAGGAGTGTACAAAATTGGGTATTCCGGTAAAGACGCGCCACAATGAGGTGGCGCCTAACCAATTTGAATTGGCACCGGTATTTGAGGAGGCCAATTTGGCGGTAGACCACAATCTATTGCTCATGGACGTTATGGAAAAGGTAGCGGACAAGCATAGCTTTAAGGTACTCTTCCATGAAAAGCCCTTTGCAGGAATTAACGGCTCTGGAAAACATAACAATTGGTCATTGGCCACGGATACCGGAGTGAATTTGTTAAGTCCAGGATCCACACCCATGAAGAACCTGCAGTTTTTAACCTTTTTTATCAATACCATCAAGGCGGTGGATACGTATGAGGAACTCTTGAGATCTTCCATAGCTTCGGCCAGCAATGATCATAGGTTAGGGGCCAATGAGGCACCCCCTGCCATTTTTTCAATTTTTATAGGAAAACAACTGAGTGATGTACTTGATGAGCTGGAAGGTGTTTCCCATGGTAAATTATCACCGGAGGAGAAGACGGAGCTTAAATTGAATGTAGTAGGTAAGATTCCGGAAATCTTGTTGGATAATACAGATAGGAACCGTACTTCTCCCTTTGCGTTTACAGGAAACAAATTTGAAATGCGTGGGGTTGGATCTAAAACCAACTGTGCCAAACCAATGACCATTCTTAATACCATTGTAGCCAAACAATTGATTGCCTTTAAAAAGGAAGTTGACGCCCTGATAGAAAAGAAGAAACTTAAAAAGGACGAGGCTGTTTTTAATATCCTTCGGGAATATATCAAGACCTCCAAGAAAATCAGGTTCGAAGGGGACGGCTATAGTGAGGATTGGGAAAAAGAGGCCAAAAGAAGAAAACTGAGCAATAATAAGTCTACACCCCAAGCGCTACAAATATTGACCTCCAAAGAGAGTTTGGCCTTGCTGAAGTCCATGAATGTCATGAGCGAGGTTGAGGTGAGGGCAAGGCAGGAAGTGGAATTGGAGGCCTACATTCTCCATCTCCAGATCGAGGGAAGGATGTACAATGAGATTGTATATAACTATTTGATACCTGCGGCAATAACGTATCAAAATAAGCTCATAAAAAATGTTATGGGCCTCAAGGATATTTATGGGGCAGCCCATAAATCCTTTACTGAAGGGCAGCTGTCCATTATAGAAAACATAGCGGAAAATATCAGTGCCCTGAAGAAAAAGACGGATGATATGACAGAGGCCAGAAAAAGCGCAAACGTTCTAAAAGACGTCAATAAAAAGGCATTCGCCTACTGTGACAATGTACGACCCTATTTCGAAGAGATACGAAATCACTGCGATAAATTGGAACGTATGGTAGATGACCAGCTCTGGCCATTGACCAAATACAGAGAGCTATTGTTCATTAAATAGTATTCATTTACTATTGTAAATTTAAAAGCCCACTTTATGTGGGCTTTTTTTATGGATTCACTTATTTTTGTGCCAAACAACAGATCCATGGGTTCATCCAATAGTGAAAGATACAAGCAAAGAGGGGTTTCCGCATCCAAGGAAGATGTGCACAATGCCATTAGGAACATTGACAAAGGCTTGTTCCCGAAGGCATTTTGTAAAATAGTCCCTGATTATTTAACCAATGATGAGGACTATTGCCTGGTAATGCATGCCGATGGGGCAGGGACCAAATCTTCTTTGGCGTATATGTATTGGAAGGAAACTGGGGATATCTCCGTATGGAGGGGCATTGCCCAAGACGCCCTGATCATGAA
>JBLGAT010000138.1:0-4923 GCA_047612485.1 Psychroserpens sp. | reverse complement strand
TTTTTCCAAGTCCAGTATAAACCGTACAGATGCATCAATGGAACAACCGGAAGCCGTTATATTGGTCTGGTCCAGGGCTATTACGATAAACCTATTGTAACGTATCTCATATCCAGCCGCCAACTCACTTCCATGGGCGGTCCATTCTTTGATAAATTGGTCCAATCCCGTTCTCACCTCTTCCAATTCCTCAGCACTGAAGCTTCTACTGGCTTGATAGATCCATACCCTTGAAGTATCTGATAATGAATTGAATTCTACTAACATTTGTTCTTTTTTATAAATCTTTATAAATCTTCGGCAGTGGCGATCAATTCTGCAATATCCATTACTGCCACAGCACCTTCTTGGTCTTTATTCTTTACCCCATCGGTCATCATGGTGTTACAAAATGGACAACCGGCTGCTATAATTTCAGGCTTTGTATCCAGGGCCTGTTCGGTTCTCTCTATGTTGATGTCCTTATCCCCTTTTTCAGGTTCCTTGAACATCTGCGCTCCCCCTGCACCGCAGCACAAACCTTTTTTCTTGCAGTTCTTCATTTCTACCAATTCGGCATCGAGCTTCCTGATAAGGTCCCTTGGGGCCTCATACACATTGTTCGCCCTACCCAAATAGCAAGGGTCATGAAAAGTGATACGTTTTCCCTTGAACTGACCCCCTTCCATGGTGATCTTTCCTTCGTCCAACAATTGTTTCAGAAATTGGGTATGGTGTACAACTTCATAATCGCCACCCAATCCAGGATATTCATTCTTTAAGGTGTTAAAACAATGGGGACAAGCTGTTACCACTTTTTTTATACCATAACCGTTCAATACTTCAATATTGGTCACGGCCTGCATCTGGAACAAAAATTCGTTTCCCGCCCTTTTGGCCGGATCGCCCGTACAGCTTTCCTCTGTTCCCAGAACTGCAAAACTAACCTTTGCCTTGTTCAGGATTTTTACGAATGCTTTGGTGATTTTTTTTGCCCTATCATCGAAACTTCCTGCGCATCCCACCCAAAACAATACTTCTGGTTGTTGGCCCGCTGAAAACAGTTCCGCCATGGTTGGCACTTTTAGTTCATTGCCCATATTTTTAAACTATATTTTTTATGATTCTTTTGTCCAGTTAAGCCTATCCATTTGATTGAACGGCCAAGGAGCTCCATTGTTTTCAATATTGCCCATCATATTGTTCAAATCTGATGGTGCAGCGGATTGTTCCATTACGAGATAACGTCTCATGTCCATAATAATGGACAAAGGGTCTATGCTTATCGGACATGCCTCCACACAGGCATTACAAGATGTACAGGCCCAAAGTTCCTCATGGGATATATAATCGCCCAATAATTCCTTTCCGTCCATTTTGAACTCTCCCTTATTGGCTTCTATGTTCTTCCCTACTTCTTCCAAACGGTCCCTGGTATCCATCATTATCTTTCTTGGGGAAAGTTTCTTTCCTGTCTGGTTGGCCGGGCACTCACTGGTACACCTTCCACATTCTGTACAGGTATAGGCATTCAACAGTTGCACCCAATTGAGATCCATTACATCTGAAGCCCCAAATTTAGCAGGAGGCTCTGCTCCTTCAGCTGGCGCAGCAAATGGATCGGCTGTGGGGTCCATCATTAATTTTACCTCTTTGGTAACAGCTTCCAGATTGTCGAACTGTCCATTTGGCCCTATTTTACCAAAATAAGTGTTAGGGAATGCCAAGAGGATATGTAAGTGTTTGGAATAGTAGAGATAATTCAGAAAAAATAAGATCCCGACAATATGAAGCCACCATGCGCTCCTTTCCAATAATACCAAAGACGGAATGCCCATTCCATCAAATATAGGTGCCAAGAGTTGGCTTATCGGAAAAGAACCCGCTTGGGTATAGTGCTCCGCGCCCAATTGCTGCAATTGATAATCTGCTCCGTTCATCGTGAGGAACAAGAACATTAAAACCAATTCTATATAAAGTATCAAGTTGGCATCATTCTTTGGCCAACCCTTCATTTCAGGTTTAAAAAATCGTTGGAGACGGACCACATTTCGTCTCAACCAGAAAACAACTACAGCAACAATGACCAAAAATGCCAAAATTTCAAAGGAAGCAATCAAAAAATCATAGACACTTCCCAAAGGGGCAAAAATACGATGTGTGCCCAATAGTCCATCAATAATAATTTCGAGCACTTCTATATTAATGATGACAAAACCTATATAAACAATCACATGCATGATACCAGCAATGGGCCTCACTACCATTTTGGTCTGTCCCAAAGCAATTTTGGCCATATTCCTCCACCGCTTTGATTTGTTATCACTAACATCTACATCTTTACCCAATTTAATGTTACGGGACAACCTTTTTACATTTCTTGCAAAAAATGTTATTGCACCTACTAGTATAATTGCAAATAAAATATTGGGAAGGTATTCCATATCCTAATTATTGCTTTTTTCTGCTGGATCGTTGTCCGGTAATGTATATTCCTTTTGTTTTTTTCCAAATACGGATACGTTCACATATCGTTTCGGATTTAACCTAAAATCCTGTAACAACAGGTCCAGTTCTTTGGTGGCATTGGACATATTGTTATAGAGTTCCTCATTTTCCATTAATTTACCCAATGTTCCTTCTCCCTTTTCCATTTTCGCCAATAACACGTCCAAGTTTTTTATGGTAGACTGCAGGCTTTCCATAGTCTCTCCAATACCTGAATTGGCTATGGAATCTGATAATTTTGAGAAATTTCCTGTAATATTGCTCAAATCATTAATGGAAGTATTTAGTTTTTCCTTATTACCAACCAGTATTTCGTTCATGGTAGTTGCACTACCCTGGAAGTTTTTGACCAAGGCATTCAAACCACTAATGCTCTCCCGAAGATCTTGTTTGGTACGATCATCCAAAACTTCATTAAAATTGATCAAAAGTGAATCTGCGTTGGAAACAGCATTTTCTACTTTTATTTGTAAGGGAGCCAATTTCTGTTGCACCAGATCAGTAAGTCCTGGTTTGGTCTCTGTAAGTAGCGTGTCTCCAGATTTTGCCATTGGGCCGTTGTCGAACACTGGTTTTATCTGAATTCCCTTGCCTCCTATGATCCCAGTATCATAAAGTTCCGCCTTGCTATTTTTAGAAAATTGGAATTTGTTATCTACTGAAAATGTGACCAACAACATTCCCGATTCATCTTTAAACCTGATGTCATTGACCTTCCCTACTGCAAAACCATTGATGGATACCTGTGTTCCAGGCTGGAGTCCGCCCACATGTTTGTAAACCGCGTAAAAGGTTTTACTATTGTCAAAAATTGGTGAAGATTTTAAATAACTAAAACCTAAAACAAACAACAGGATACCGCCCAAAACGATGATTCCTGTCTTAATTTCCCTAGATATTTTCAAAGAGATCGATTTACTGTTCTTAACAAAATTAGAAATAATTTTTAGAAGAGGTGCTATTATTCAGAGACGTATTTCAAAGCCTCGTCCAATGATATGCGCTTTCCTTCTTTATATGCCACTACATAAGAAGTGGTATACCCTTTAGCATCCGCGTTGGACTTCAATAGTTTGGCATCAAAAAAAGACTCGGCATTGCCATACATATATCGATAAAGATTGCTTACGGGTTCTTTGGAAAGTTTGTTCAGTCCCTTAAAATTTTCTGAATCTAACGGAATCTCCCTAGAGCTGGCAAAAAGTTGCACCTTAAAAATTAGGTTGCTTTTCTTTTTAAATTCGATCGGATCCGTTCCTGCCTCTTTTTTTTCAGGGGCGGCTGCTATCGTTTCTTCCTGGGGTTCTTTACTTATTACCACATTTTCCTTGGGTAATTCTTTAGGCTTTTCGAGGGTGCTTGTCGCTTTTTTCACAGTAACTATTTCCTGCTTGGGCAATTCCTTTTTTGGAGTTTCTTTAGGTTGATTTATCTCTTCTTTGGAAGCCACCACTACACTTGGGGTTTTCTTTTGAACGTATTCCATTGACGTATTACCGTTCAGGGTATTCTTATAATCCAAGATGGCAGAAGCAATGGCGATCCCCATTTCCGTTTGCCCCTTGCCCGAATTTAAATATGCACCCTCTGTTTTGTTGGTCAGGAACCCTGTTTCCACCAATACGCTGGGCATAAAGGTCTGATGTAGCACTATAAAACCTGCCTGCTTTACCTTTCTATCTACCCGTTTTAATTTGCTGGTGAAGTTTTCTTGTATAAATTTCGCTAATTCAATACTCTGATCAAGAAATTCCTCTTGCATTATGGTGAGCCCAATAACAGATTCCGGGGAATTGATATCATAGCCGGCGTATCTTGTCTCATAATCGTCTTCCAAATAGATCGCCGAGTTTTCCTTTTTCGCTATTTCAAAATTCTGTTTGTTGGCATGAAGCCCTAGCACAAAAGTCCCAGCGCCATGAGCGTCAGAATTATGGGAATCACAATGGACGGACACAAAAAGATCTGCATCGGCCTTATTGGCTATTTGGCCCCTAACATAAAGATCAACAAAGGTATCGTCCTTTCTGGTATATACGACTTTAACATTGGGGTTCTTCTCCAATGATTTGCCCACATTCAAAACAATGTTCAGGGCAATATTTTTCTCAAGGTATCCATTACCCAAGTTTCCCGGATCATGACCGCCGTGACCAGCATCCAAAACAACTACAAACGTTTTCACCTTGGGCTTCTTATCTCCAGGAATACTAAAGGCAGACAATAATAAAGCCAATACGAAAAAAGTGATTGTATAAAAACGTTTGTACCCAATATATTTAACCATAATGCTATTATACTAATTTTTAATTTTTATACACTATTTTTTTAATTCCTCCAGAATTAGGTGGTATTTTTGACCAATTCTGATCCCTTTAACCTTTTAAGCATATGCGTTTTAAATATGGTTAAAATTATTGTTATCAGGAACAGGCG
>JBLGAT010000137.1:0-4978 GCA_047612485.1 Psychroserpens sp. | reverse complement strand
TGAAGGGAATTATGTATTTAGGCTTACGGTCACCGATGATCAGAACGAAACGGGAACGGACGACGTTGCCCTTGTGGTTCAGTCAGCTGGCGGTTCGGAGCCAATAGTAAACGCCGGAACGGACCAAACGATAACCCTGCCAACAAATAGCGCGACCTTTAACGGAACTGGGAGTGATCCCGATGGAGGGACGATCATCACGTACGAATGGACACAACAACCCGGCGGACCTAATACCGCGACCTTGAGCGGGAATGCCACGGCCGATCTTACCGCCAGCAATCTGGTTGAAGGGAATTATGTTTTTAGGTTGACGGTCACAGATGATGAGAACGATACGGCCTTTGACGAGGTAGGGGTAACGGTTCTTCCGGAACCTACCGGTGGCTTTGCCCTAAGGATCAATGCCGGTGGCCCTCAGACTACCTATGGCGGGAACGTATTTGAGGTGGACCAGTACTTTGATGTCGGGACCTCTCTGGACCGGTCCCAGACAGGGCTGCCCCAGCCCTACCGTACTCTGCGCTACAGTTCATCTGGTGTAATGGGATATGACATACCGGTCCCCAACGGGGAGTATACGGTGATCCTGCATTTTGCAGAGACCTGGTTCGGAGCCACTGGCGGTGGTGCCGGCGGGGTTGGCAGTCGTGTGTTCGATGTGAGCATGGAAGGCCAATTGGTAGAGGACAATCTTGATGTATTTTCCGTGGCGGGAGGGGCTCAGACCATGCTGGTCCGGTCGCACACGGTGACCGTGACAGGTGGGATTCTAGATGTCGAGTTCTCTTCACTTGCATCCGTCGGCGGGGTACGGCACCCGATCATCAACGCAATAGAGGTGTTGGGCAGCGGCAGTGGATCGAGTAGTAAAAATGGAACTACAACAGCTTTAGATTTAGGAAGCAGTAGTAAAACAATACACACACTTAGACATTACCCCAACCCATCATCATTAAATACTGAAATCGCTATTTCAGATCCATCAGTAATCATAAAAGATATCTATATTCGGGATATTAGTGGTCGATTGGTTGTCCAATATGATGCCGCAGAAATGAAAATCGGGCAAGGAATTTATGGGTTTAATGTAGCTGGTCTTGAAGATGGGATTTACTTGGTCAGCCTTATGAATGGCTCTACCGTGGTTATGAATTATAAGCTAATAGTCAGAAAATAATATTAGGATATAAAGGATACTCAATAAAAGGTTTGGATAGTTCTATCGATTAGAGGGAGCATTAACATCAATTGATTATTTGTAAGTTTAATTTCTTTTAAACTTTGTAATTGATGCATATTATGAACGTCTGAAGCAACAAAATCAATAAGTCCTTCATCCAATAGGTGAAGGGCTTTTTTTTGCACATCCTTCCCGTAAAATTCTCCTAATGACAACAGGTTCATCTGGAATAGAATCCCCTTTTTCTTATATTTTTTGAACTTTGAAGATTTGAGTTGCAGGAAATTATATCGTTCAGGATGGGCCAAAATGGAAAAAAAACGATTGGATGCTATTTTTTGTATGGCCTCATCAAAATTAATGGATGGCTGTAAATATGACATTTCCACTAAAAGATAGTTTTTGCGTAAAGGCATCATTTCAGATTTGTCCAATAAGCTTTCAAAATTAGCGTCTATCATATGTTCCGCCGCCACATCAAATGAAACATGTTTGAGATCATAGTCAAACAAGCCCTTTTTCAACTCCTCCAATGCTACATGTATGGTTTTAAATGTGTTGGGGTAATAGTTGTCCATAATATGGGGCGTTCCAATGAAATTCTGAACCCCAAATTCTGAAAATGATTTTATCAATTCAATAGATTCCTCAACCGATTTAGCACCATCATCTATGCCTGGAAGAATGTGGTTGTGCATGTCCACAAAATTCTCCAAATAATCTACAAGGAATTTTTTCTTACTAAAGAATTCAAACATCTACTGAAATTTTCATTGCAAAAATAGTGTTTCTGTTTAGATATCGTAAACAGATATAATAAAGATAAACCCCGATATTTTTGAATACATTTTTATGGTACATTTGTTTCATTATATACCAATTGATGATCCAAAAACAGAACGATTAACCTCCAACATTCTTTAGGAATTTGGTTTAAAACGTCTTGCTTTATTTGTAGAAATACTTAACTATTTTTAAGACAATTATTTTATATCACATTGAAATCAAAAAAAACTGAACAACTGGTAAAGGAAGATAAGACAAAAAGAAAGTTCCTCTTTATTTCACGATGGGGAGAATCATTGGATATCGCCTATGCCATTTCGTTGGAAGGACATACAGTAAAGATGTTTATTGAAGACAAACCTTCCCGGGAAATAGGATATGGTTTTGTGCAAAAAGTTAAGGATTGGCAAAAACATATTGATTGGGCAGATATCTTAATTTTTGACTATACGGGTTATGGGAAGATCTGCTCTGAATTAAGGGCTGCCGGTAAATTGGTCATCGGGGGTACAGAATATACCGATAAGCTGGAACTGGATAGAAATTTTGGACAAGACGAGTTGAAGCGACATAAAATTAAGGTGTTGCCCTTCAAAGAATTTTTTAGTTTCCAAGATGCCATAGATTATGTTAAGTTAAACCCTAATGCGTATGTCATTAAGCCCATGGGCGAAACATCGGAATATAAGCAGTTGCTCTTTGTCGGCAGTGATGATGAAGGTTTGGATGTGATTAGGGTACTTAAGGCCTATGAAAAATCATGGGGAGATGATTTTGGTAATTTCCAATTGCAGAAGAAAGTAAAGGGGGTGGAGGTTTCAGCTTCGGCCTTTTTCAGTGGGAAGGAATTTTTGGAACCCATAAATATAACCTTCGAGCACAAAAAATTATTTCCAAAAGAACTGGGAGTTTCTACGGGGGAAATGGGATCCAGTATGTTTTGGACCAAAGATTCTCCAATTTTTGAGGCTACTCTTCGGAAATTCGAAGCTACATTGGCCAAGCAGAAATTTGTGGGCCATATAGATATCAACTGTATCGTAAATGGAAATGGAATTTATCCTTTGGAGTTCACTTCCCGTTTTGGATATCCGCAAATATTTATACAAAGGGCAGGAATAACAGAACCAATGGGTCAGATGTTCTATAAAATAGCTTCAGGCCATAAATTTAAGATCCAAGTAAAAAAAGGGTTTCAAGTAGGGGCATTTTTGGTAGTGCCTCCTTTCCCCTATGAAGATAAAAAAACCTTTGAGCTATTTTCAAAAGATTCGGTCATTGTCTTTAAGAAAGATGTCAAAGAAGGGGTGCATCCAATGCATCTTAAGAATATCAACGACGAATGGCTGATTACCGGTAATACAGGTATTGCCCTATTGGTCACCGGTACGGCACTTACAATGAGGGATGCACAGAAAATGATGCAAAATAGGATCAGTAATATTATCATTAATAATGTGTATTACAGGACAGACATTGGGGATAGATGGTTGGAAGATTCCGATAAACTATGGTCTTGGGGCCTTCTTTAGGAATAAAATGTTTACCATGAAGCTTGAGGCAGTAAATCATAGATATGCAGAGTTTTTTAAGGTCCTTCCACAGGATTGGCAGAAGATTATAAATAAAACTTGGGACAAGGTCAAAGAAACATCAACCATTTATGCCATTTTAGAAGAAGGATCAATACTTGCAGGGGGAATTGTTTTTACTGAAAAATTACCTGAAATGACCGAGTTCGAAATTAAAAATGGTCAGCCATTTTTCGATCTGGGTTATGGATATATCGGATTTTTATGGGTTGCCGAAAACCGAAGAAATGAACAACTTGGGTCTAAGTGGCTTAAATTATTGCAAGAGCGAGATTTAAAACAAGGATTCTGGCTCACTATTGAGGAAGAAGACCTGAGAAAATTCTACGAGAAAAATGGATTTCAAACAATTGTCGCAAGTGGGGACAAGGAAAACGCGGAATGGTTATGTGTTTTTGATCCAGAAATCAATTAATATTTGAAAAACAAACAAAAAAAGGGGCTACTCACTGTAGCCCCTTTTTTTTGTGTGTATTTATTTTTATAATTTCTTGACGTACTTGGTAAGTATCACTATTTGTTGTCCGTCCACTTTTCCTTCTATATATTCGGCATTTTCATGGTCCAAGGAGACCCTTCTAACGGCAGTTCCCCTCTTGGCAACCATACTGGACCCTTTTACGGGCAAATCTTTTATAAGGACCACACTATCCCCTGCCTCAATTATAACCCCGTTACTATCTCTATGGATAACTTGATCTTCAGAGGGAGCTCCTTCTCCCGTGGCTTTGGCCCATTCTAGAACGTCATCTTCCAAATACATCATATCCAAAAGATCTTGTGGCCATCCTAAACCTCTTAACCTGGAGAGCATACGCCAAGCCACGACTTGTACAGGTAAATGTTCACTCCACATACTATCGTTTAAGCAGCGCCAATGATTTGCATCCATGGCATCAGGATTTTCCATTTGTTCTTTACAGATTCCACAAACCAATAAACATTGATCCAATCCTCCATTTTTTTGTGGTGCGACTTCATAAACACTAAGGTTTTCTGTATTAGAACATAGTTCGCATTTAGAATCACTTCGCTTATATAAATCTCTCTCTATGCTCATTTTATTTATTTTAAGAGGTAAAAGTACTCCAAATGATTGAAAACCATTCTAGAACAATAGTCAATATTAATTTTATCCTATTTGTTTATAAGTTCTCGGGCATGAGCTTTTCTAATCTAAATAGGGATGATATTTTTATCCCCTTTTAATTTCAATGAAGCAGCTAGAAATAGGGGATAAAGTTTATAATATTCATAGGGATGGTTTTTACGACTTCCAGCGTTATACATTTTCGGAAGTCGTAAGACTGACCAAAATATTGGCTGTTTTAGAAAATGGCGTTCGATTAATGAACCAACCAAAAACTTCATGGATCAGTGAGGACATATGCTACTCTGTTTATAGGGATTATTGGAC
>JBLGAT010000136.1:0-5133 GCA_047612485.1 Psychroserpens sp. | reverse complement strand
TGGCTTTTGCCAGACGATATTGCCGAGAGCGAGATAGGGAAATATTCCGCTTGTTATAAGCTCACCTTATTCATGACCCTGTTCGCAACAGCCTTTAGAATGGGCATAGAACCCTTCTTTTTTAGTCACTCCAAAAGTGAGAACCCACAAAAGGCATATGCCCAGATCACCAACTATTTTGTGATCTTGGGAAGTGTCATTTTGCTTTCTGTGGTGGTCTTTGCAGATGTACTGAAACGGATCATTGTTCCCAATCCGGATTATTGGGAGGCCATGTCCGTGGTTCCCATTATTATATTGGCCAGTTTTTGTCTGGGGATCTATCACAATCTTTCGGTATGGTACAAGGTGACGGACCGTACTAAAATAGGGGCCTATATTTCTATAATAGGTGCTATTCTGACCATTGTTATCAATTATGTGTTTATTCCCTATTTTGGATATAAAGCATCTGCAGTGGCTACCTTGGTCGCATATGGCACCATGATGGCCTTGTCCTTCTATTTTGGCCATATGTATTACCCCATCCCTTATAATTTCCGTAAAATTGTATTCTATTTGTCCATATCCACTTCTTTTTCCATTCTGTCATTTTATCTTTTTGATAGAAATCTGTTCATAGGAATTGTACTTTTACTACTATTCTTTGCTATGGTGCTGAAGTTGGAAAAAGAACAACTAAAAAAAATATTTCTTAAAAAATGAATATCAAAATAATCAATACCTCCAAACATCAGTTGCCACATTATGAAACCTTGGCCTCTGCCGGGATGGATTTGCGTGCCAGCATTACAGAGGCCATCACTATTCAGCCATTAGGGCGCGCCATTGTACCCACTGGCCTATTTATTGAATTGCCCGTGGGGTTTGAGGCCCAGGTGAGGCCTAGAAGTGGCCTAGCCGCCAAGAAGGGGGTTACGGTGCTAAATACCCCAGGGACTGTGGATGCCGACTATAGGGGAGAAATAGGGGTCATCTTGGTGAACTTGTCCAATGAGCCATTCACACTTGAGAACGGGGAGCGAATAGCACAATTGGTAATTGCCAAACACGAACGCGCCGAATGGATTGAAGTGCAGGAGTTGACGGAAACTGAACGGGGTGAAGGAGGTTTTGGCAGTACAGGGGTAAAATAGATTCCCATCCGAAATTTGGTTTTTGCCAATACGTATAACAACATAGTTCCCACTTAGGGAAGAACGATAAACAAAGTAATATCATGAAGATTATTGTACCCATGGCGGGCAGGGGATCCCGTTTAAGACCACATACATTAACAGTTCCGAAACCATTGATACCAGTGGCCGGAAAACCAATTGTGCACCGCTTGGTAAGTGATATCGCAAAAGTGCTTGGGGAGAAAATAGAGGAGGTTGCCTTTATTTTGGGCGATCCCGCCTTTTTTGGTGAGGATGTAGTCGAGAGTTTAAAAGAACTGGCCCAAAGCCTTGGGGCCAAGGCTTCAATTTACCGCCAAGACCAGCCCTTGGGAACTGGCCATGCCATAATGGCTGCCAAGGAATCCTTGAGCGGACCAGCGGTAATAGCCTATGCGGACACTTTGATCAGGGCCGATTTTGATCTTGACAAATCTGCGGATAGCGTTATCTGGGTTAAACAAGTAGACCAACCCGAAGCCTATGGCGTAGTAAAATTAAATGGAAGCGGGAATATTGTGGAATTGGTGGAGAAGCCTGCTTCATTTGTTTCCGATTTGGCAGTTATAGGGATCTATTACTTCAAAGATGTGGGCTCATTAAAAAATGAGCTCCAATATGTGCTGGACAATAATATTGTGCACGGCGGCGAGTACCAAATCAATGATGGTATCAAGCGCATGATGGAAAAAGGCATGAAATTTGCTCCTGGCAAGGTAGAAGAGTGGATGGATTGTGGCAATAAGAATGTAACCGTAGAAACCAATATGCGAATGCTGGGCTTTTTGGAAAAAGACGGCGAAAAATTGGTGTCCGACACGGTTACCTTGGAAAATGCCCAAATCATAGCGCCTTGCTTTATAGGGGAACACGTGATTTTGAAAAATACTACCGTGGGACCTTATGTATCCATAGGGGATCACACGGTAATTGAAAATTCTACCATAAAGAACAGTCTTATTCAAAACAGGAACAAGATAAGTAATACGAATTTGGACAATGCTATGGTCGGAAACCATGTGGTCTTCAATGGAAATTTTAAGACCATTAGCATTGGGGATTATTCCGTAATGGAATAAGAATTACTCAAAAGAGGAATAGGTTATGAAAAAAAGACTGCATGTTCTTTTTCTTTTTATCGCGGTTTTTATGACCGCAGGGCATGTCTTTGCCCAAGAACCAGAAGAAAGTGCAGAAGTGACCTTGGAGGCTTATTCAGATGAATTTCAAGAAAAATTTTTTGAAGCCTTGAAACAAAAGGGAATTGAGAATTATGATCGTGCCATCAATCTATTTTTAGAGTGCAAGGCAATGGATGAAGCTAATCCGGTTATAGACCATGAACTGGCAAAAAGCTACGCCCTGAACAGGGACCTTATCAACGCCCAAACATATGTGCTAGAAGCGATAAACAAGGCGCCTGATAATTTTTGGTATATCCATACCCTAGTAGATATAACAGAAAAGCAAGGGAACTCCTTTGAGACCGTAAGGGCTTTTGTACCCTATGATAATGAAGTTTTACGGGTGCATTTGGCCCAAATTTATTACGATCGCCAAAACTATGATAATTCCCTATTTGTTTTGAACGGACTTAAAGAAACAACTGCCATCAAAATATTAAGGATGAAAATTGCCGATGCAAAAGGGGAAGTCAGTACAATGGAATTGGAGAATGAGGAGGAGCAACCTGCAGAAAGGGATATAAACCCTTTGGATATGTATAGTTTGCAGATAGCCCAACTTATTGAAAAGAGCGACTTTAAATCGTTGGACGACATTTCTGCCGAAGCTATGGAATTGTTTCCTCTCCAACCCTATTTCTATTATGCCAGAGGATTGGCACTTAACAATTTAAGCAGGTATAAAGAGGCGGTATCCATTATGGAGGAGGGATTGGACTATCTGTTGGACGACTTGGAATTAACCAACAAATTTCACAAAGAATTGGCTAACGCCTACAAAGCATTGGGAAATTCGTCAAAGGCAAATATGTATCTTAGCAAAATAAAAAAAGGGTCTTAAATACAATGGAAATGAGTTTTTTAAAAATACCAAAGTTGATGGTTTATGGCCTTTTTGTGTTGTTGGTATTTTCCTGTAAATCCAATAAGGTCTTGACCGATGGTACGCTGGATGTTAATCTATCTGCAAAGACGATCATAAAAAATCATTATAACAATCAGCTCAATTTTAAAACTTTGAGTGGTAGAATGAAGATTGATTATTCGGATGGGGAATCAACCCAAGGGGTAAGTGTGAGTCTTCGCATGGAAAAGGACAAGGCGATATGGCTCAGTGCTCCCTTAGGAGTTGTAAAGGCCTTAATTACTCCAGAAAGGGTCAGTTTTTACAACAAGCTCGACAACGAGTATTTTGATGGGGATTTCATATACCTGAGCAATTTATTGGGCATAGAGCTCAACTTTACAAAAGTTCAAAATATGCTGTTGGGGGAAGCGCTTTTTGATCTAAAGGAAGGAAAGTACGATACTTCGATAGCCGATAACAATTACCAGCTGAAGCCCAAGAAATCCTTAGAACTTTTTAAGACTTTGTTTGAAATAGAACCGGCGAACTTTAAAATGGCTGCCCAGCAGATTGCACAGCCTCTAAAGAAAAGGATTCTGGAGATACAGTATAAGGATTATCAAAAAATAGATAAACGGGTCCTTCCCAATGAAATTGGCATTTTCGCCATTGACGGAGACCAAAGCAATTCAATTTCCATAGAATATCGCAATATGGAATTCAATCGGTCGGTTAATTTTCCCTATAAAATACCAAATGGTTTTAAAGAGATAGTATTGAAGTAGTATGAGCATAAAGACTTGGATTCGTATGTATCTCCCTTTGGTTATTGTTCTTTTAATAGGAACTGGAGCACTAGCGCAGACCAATGAGCAAAAAGCGCTGGAAGCGAAGCGGGAACAGCTTCAAAACGAAATTAAGAGCATCAATAGATTGTTGTTTGCCGAAAAAAAGGAAAAGGGCAATGTCTTGGAGCAGATGGAGGCGTTGGGACAAAAGATCAATGTTAGGCAACAGTTGATCAATGTAACCAACCAACAATCCAACCTCCTCAATAGACAGATCAACACCAATATCAGGAATATTTCGAAGCTTCGGGACGACTTGGAGGCCCTCAAAGAAGATTATGCCACCATGATACAAAAGTCGTATCAAAACAAATCACAACAGAGCAGGTTAATGTTTTTGTTGTCCTCCGAAAATTTCTTTCAAGCATTTAAAAGATTGCAATACCTGAAACAGTATACCCAATATAGAAAGGAACAGGGAGAGCAGATTGTTGTAAAAACAGATGAATTGACCCAATTGAATAGGGATCTAACAGAGCAACGGAAGGTTAAGGACCAATTGGTAGCTGAGAATTTGGTGGCCAAAAATGAATTACAAAAGGAACGGGCAGACCAACAGAATCTTTTGGCCACCATTCGAAAGAATGAAAATAAGTATACCGCGGCCATAGAAAAGAAAAGGCAGGAAGCTCGTAAAATAGACCAGCAGATAGATGAATTGATCCGTAGTGCGATAGCTGCCAGCAATAAAAAGGCTGGTGGGAGCAGTAACAGCAGTAAGTTCGTTCTTACACCCGAGGCTACCATTGTTGCCAATAACTTTTCGTCCAATAAGGGGAAATTGGATTGGCCCGTGGAAAGAGGGATTGTCAGCCGCGGGTTTGGAGTTTACAACGATGCCGTCTACCCAGGCATAAAACATCAAAACAATGGCGTTATCATTGCCACGGACGAAGGGTCCAAGGCGCGATCCATTTTTGAAGGGGAGGTCATAGGTATTATGGCGGTGCCTGGAGGAAACATGGGAGTTCAGATCAAACATGGGAATTACATCAGCACGTATTACAACCTATCCAAACTGTATGTAAAGAAAGGAGACAGGGTAAATAGGAAAGAGGAGCTGGGCGAAATTTATACCAATCGGTTGAATGGGCAGA
>JBLGAT010000135.1:0-5162 GCA_047612485.1 Psychroserpens sp. | reverse complement strand
GACCTGTTCGAGAAGCTTCGCAGCGATGAAGAATATACGTTGGACAAGGAGAGCTACCTAAGAGCTAGATTGTTCGATATGGTCATTGGGGATTGGGACAGGCACAGTGATCAATGGCGTTGGGCAGGAATAGAGGATAAAGAAACCGGGAAAACCATTTTTAAGGCCATTCCCAGAGACCGAGACCAAGTTTTTTCCATTATGGGCGATGGGCCTTTGATGGCCCTGGCAACAAGGGTGATTCCTCCCTTGAAACTTATGGAAGGCTTTCATGAAAATGTTCGGAATGTCCGAGGGTTTAATACCAATCCCTATCCGTTGGATATGGCCCTTTTGACGGAGACCACAAAATCCCAATGGGAAAAGGAGGCCGCCTATATTCAACAACACCTCACCCCCGAAGTTATCAATGCCGCTTTTGAACTATTTCCCAAAGAGGTCAGGGACCAAACGGTTGTGGAAATAAAACGGATCTTGTTGACCCGACTGCAAAACCTACCAAAAATTGCAGATGATTATTATAATGAACTGAATGCCTTTCCCGTAGTAACAGGTACAGATAAGGACGATTGGTTTGAGATAAACACCCTTGACAATGGGGATACGGAGGTTAAGGCCTATCGAATTATTGACGGTAAAAAGGATAAACAGTTCTTTGATAAAATATTTGACCACTCCATCACCAAGGAACTTTGGGTATACGGGTTGGACGATGATGATTATTTTGAGATCAAAGGAAACAGTCCTATGGATATAAAGGTGAGGTTGATCGGGGGCCAGAACAACGACATCTATGATGTTCAGGATAATAGAAAGGTCTTTATCTACGATTACAAGGCGAGGGAGAATACGATAAAGAATAAGGGCAATGCCAAAATCAGGTTGACAAATGATTATGGGATCAATACATACCAGCCTTTGAACCTTAAGAAAACAACCAACCAGATAGTTCCAACCATAGGGTACAATCCGGATGATGGCGCAAAAATAGGATTTAGTGATACCTATACCTATAACGGCTTCATTCAAAATCCGTTTACCAGTCAACATACGGTCAACGCTTCCTTCTATTTTGCGACAAGTGGATTTGAATTAGGGTATACGGGGGAATTTGCCCATATTTTTGAAAATTGGAACCTTGGCCTTAATGCGAGGTTTACCAGTCCCAATTTCAGTATCAATTTCTTTGGATTCGGGAATGATACCGAGAATTTGGAGGATGATTTGGAGCTCGACTATAACAGGGTTCGACTTAAGAATTTGAGTTTCGCGCCCTCTTTGATCTGGCGAGGGTCCTTAGGGGCGAAAATTGAAACTAAGGTCGGGTTTGAGCAAATTACCGTGGAAGAAACTGCCGACCGTTTTATCAATACGTTTTACCAAGCAAGTGGGGAAGAAAATTCCAGGAATTTTTTAGAAATCCAAGCGGGATATAGTTATTCCAACACCGATAATGACGCCTTTCCTACCTTGGGCATGGCCACTTCATTTGAAGTAGGTTATAAGACCAGTGTGGATGGGGAAGATCTGGGTTATGGGTATGTTGTTCCCAGTTTTTCTTTCAATTATAAACTAGTTCCCGATGGTCGATTGGTTTTGGCCACCAAATGGAAGGCCCATTTTAATATTGGAAACGATTTTGAGTTTTACCAAGCGGCTTCCATTGGTGCCAGTGATGGTCCAAGGGGATATAGGAACCAGCGTTTTACAGGGAAAACATCCTATTATCAGAATACGGATATACGGTATAGTCTCCGGAAAATCAAGACAGGTCTTTTGCCATTGGCCATGGGTATCTATGGTGGATTTGATTATGGCAGGATTTGGTTTCCAGGGGAAGATTCCAATACCTGGCATACCTCTTATGGCGGCGGCTTTTTCTTTAACGGGGCGGATCTGATGTCCGTTAAATTGGCGCTCTTTCAAGGGGATGAGGGACCCCGATTTTCCTTTGGACTCGGATTTGGTTTCTAGTCTATTGTGGAGATTAACAAGCATCCAGCTGTGTGTGCTTTATTGCTTCAACTCAAAGGAATATATATGCTGTCCCGTATCCGCTCTTTCCTCATCCGATAGAAGTAAACTTGTATTGGAATTTGGTTTAAAGGACACTGATTCCAGTTGGGTCGTGGCCCCTAATTCTATGGTCTGCATCTTCCCCTTGGTAAAATTATCCCACGTAAAATCTGTAAAGACCCATAATTTTCCATATCCCAACAAGACTACTTTTGTACCGTCAGGAGATATGTCGGCCGATGTTACGACACAGGTATTGGGTTCGTCACAGGTGTTCAAGGAGCCTACAAATTTTGCTTTATAAGTTCCTTTTTGTGCAGGAAGCTTATACACCCTCGCCTCCCCATTAAAGGGTCTGCTTCTGTTTTTTGTGATCAGGTACAGGAATTTGTCATGATAGAAAATGGCTTCACAGTCGTACAGTAATTCCTCTTTTTTGGGTGAAAAATCTTTTTGGTCAGCATAGGAAAATTCAATTTTTTCAGCATCTATTTTATCCCCGGGCTCAATGTCTGGATTTGGTATTTTGTAGATCACCAGATCTTTACGATCGCTATTGTTATTGCCTGTGTCCGCAATATAAACATTGCCGTCTTCATCCTTGGCAAGGTCTTCCCAATCCTCGTTTTTGGCATTCTTTACCTTTAGTTCCTTAAGCAACTTCCCTTCAAAATCTACCTGGTAAATTTCATCCTTGTTGCCATGGTCCTCAATGGTCCAAATGGTAGCGTTGTTTATTTGGACCAATCCCGAACTTTCACTGATATTATGGGGCAATTTGGCAACAAATGTCAACTGTCCATAGTTGGAACAACTTGTAAATAAAACGATTAGGAAAAAGATAACAAATCTTATCATGAAGGCTTTTACTATCAAAGCTAGAACTATTTTAGGAGGCTTCAAGGGAATTTGCCATAAAGGGCCCGTATTTAACTTCTTTTTATCAAATAACAAGATTTTTTTAATAGGTAAGGACTTCTCATCATAATCAATAATGGCCTTCTCTGCGCGAGATGGAGCAAAAGCTGAGGTTTTATAAGGGTCTTGCCTAAAAATGTTATTATTCTAGATACTTTCCAAGTAAACCATCATATGTGTAAAAAATCCAATATATTTATGCGTAATAATCAAACCACTTAAATTAAACGGATACTTATGATTGGAATATTATCTTTTGTTGGCTTTACAGCATTGGTAGGTATAATCGCCTATTTTGCCACAAGGAAAACAGATGAGAGTTCATCTGACGGTTATTTTTTAGGAGGCAGAAGTCTTACTGCTGGTGTCATTGCTGGTTCACTTTTACTTACCAACTTATCTACAGAGCAAATTGTCGGATTAAATGGTAGTGCCTATACGGATGGATTATCCGTAATGGCTTGGGAAACCTTGGCGGCAATTGCCATGGTTGTGACTGCGGTATTTTTATTGCCCAGATACCTTAAAGGTGGCCTGACCACAGTTCCCCAGTTTTTGGCAAAAAGGTTTGATGTTACCACTAAAACTATTACGTCTGGCTTATTTTTAACGGGGTATGTAGTCGTGTTATTACCTGTTATTTTATATTCGGGTTCTGTTGCCATAAGCGGCATGTTTGATGTTCCAACCCTCTTGGGTGTTTCAGATTCTACCGCCCTGGTGATCTGTATCTGGGGTATTGGGATCATAGGTTCTATTTATGCCGTATTTGGGGGTTTAAAAGCGGTTGCGGTTTCAGATTCTATCAATGCGATAGGATTACTTACCGGGGGCTTGTTAATTCCAATTTTTGGATTGATGGCCATAGGGGACGGCAGCGTTTTAAATGGTATTGATTTATTGATGACCACAGAACCCGAGAGATTTGATTCTACGGGTAATGCCGGACAAGAAGTGCCTTTTTCAACCATTTTTACGGGGATGATGCTGGTACAATTGTTTTATTGGGGAACCAACCAACAGATCATTCAACGTGCTCTGGGAGCCAAAAACTTGGCCGAAGGACAAAAAGGATTGTTATTGGCCGCATTTTTAAAGATATTGGGACCCTTAATTTTGGTATTGCCGGGAATGATCGCCTATCATTATTTTGAAGGTGGACTCTCGTCTAGTGATCTCGCCTATCCAGAATTGGTGCGTGCGGTATTGCCAAAACCTATGGTCGGATTTTTTGCCGCAGTACTCTTTGGGGCCATATTGAGTTCCTTTAATAGTGTGCTCAACAGTTCGGTGACCTTATTCGGGATTGATATCTATAAACAACACATCAATAAAGAAGCTCCCGAAAGAACCGTGGTTAAGTACGGAAAGATATTTGGTATTATCTTGGCTCTGGCAGCCATGTTCATTGCCCCGTTGATTGCCAATGCGGGAAGTCTGTTCAATTATTTACAGGAAATAAACGGAATTTACAGTATTCCAATTTTCACCATAATCGTAGTGGGGTATCTAACCAAGCGAGTACCTGCCATTGCTGCAAAAATCGGTATTTTTTCAGGGTCTGTATTATATTGTATCAGCCAGTTTTGGCTTGGACCCAATATGAAAGAAAGTGCTCTTGCTGCGGCAAAAGCATCTGGGGTTACGGATCCTGCGGCCCTAAGATTGGTTGAAGCGGATGCCTACCCACATTATTTACATGTTATGGCCATATTATTTGTGTCAAATGTTGTGATCATGTTGATTATTGGTTATTTCAAACCACGTGAAACTGCCTATGAACTGGAGTATACGAAACAAGTGGATATTGTTCCCTACAAACACATAAAGATTGTTGGTATCGCAATATGTACCATTGTGATCGGTATTTATATCTACTTTGCGAAATAAACAGTTGCGAATAGTCATCTGTTAAGATGAATAGGCCAAGACAAAAAAGCCATCTGATACCAATCAGATGGCTTTTTTGTGCTTTAGATCATGGGCTAGAGCTGTATTTATATCTTACTATGATTTGAAATAAACACCTTTCATATCTGTGATGTTATCATTGCCAAAAAAGAAATTATACTGAGTACCCTCACCCCAATTGCATGAGGATTTAAGTAAACACGCTTTTAGGGGGGTTAGTGGTCGTGAATTTGCTATAAGTTTTTTATCTGCAATTTATGAAAGGCATCCGTTTGGAGTTTGAGGAGTTCCTCTGTTTTTTGCTTTTTATACCTATA
>JBLGAT010000134.1:0-5365 GCA_047612485.1 Psychroserpens sp. | reverse complement strand
ATTTTGAACCAGTTCCTTGACCAGATCTATTTCAGGTCCTGTGGATGAATATCGTTCGGGCCCTTTGCTCTGGCAAGAGGCAAATAGGATAGCTAAAATGCCATAAATGAATAATTTTTTCATGTTGGTTAATTTTTGATTAATATTTTTAGGTTGTTTTGGTATATTAATACGAAGGGGAATAGGCCATATCTGGTCTCATTTCTCCAACGATTTCATCATAACGCAATAGATTTTCATAGAGTTCTCCCATTACGTTTTTCCCTTCTTCTCCCAAAAGGGCTTGGTTCTCTTTTGCACTAACGGCATAATCCACAGCATCCTTGGCCGCAACAGCAACCATATAAAACTCCCCTATTGTCCCAAATCCACTTTTATATACCCTGTAGTCAACTTTAGATTTTTTACTGGTCCACAGCTCTTTTATTGCTTTCATTTTTTCCTTGACAATGTTGCGATTTTCAGGGGTTATATATAAATAATGGAATTTTCGGTAATTTTTTCCTTCTGGAGTCTGGGTCATTCCACTTGGCATATAGGAAAGTTCAGGATCTAAATGAATTACATAGTCATGCTCCATGTCATAACATTTATCCATTCTCTTAAATAGTTTAGACATTGCATCGGCCCCCATTTTTTCTGCCAAGGTGCTAAAGACCTTTTTATCTAGGTCGGCCATGTTGGAGATGCCCCCTACATAAAGATATCTGGATCCTGCAATCGCAGAAACTATAAAGTCTGCTTCTGTGATATTATGCTTTTTCATGTTGGAGACCAGCTCCTTACAGACAGTTTCATATTCCTCCACCATCGAAGGTTTTACAACATCCTCATGTATCCAAAAGGACTTCATACTGTTTTCTTGTGCAAAACCTGAACAGGGCAACAATAGAATTAGAAGGGTAATTAAAATAGATTTCTTTAACGTTTTCATATGTATTTAGGTTAGTTACTAATCACTTCTTTTGTCGGGGGAAATAGTTGATAACCCAATTGCTGCATAAGGCTCAAGTCATTGAAATAAGTGTCTTCTTTTAACAGTATCCCATTCTTATCAAATGTCATTTGGCTTAACCCGCTTATTTTAACTTTTTTGTCGGTAGGAGCACATTCACCATATATTCCAGAGTTCAATCCCGTAAAATGCCATTTTAAAAAGACCTTGTCTTCAATAAGGGACATGTTTTCCAAAGAAACATTCATGTCGGGGAAGCCCTTTGCAAATACATTGATATGTGCTTGCATTTCTTTTTGGGAGGCCACCACCTTTATGCCGTTTAAGGTGCGGACGAATTTAGAGGTTGTAATTGTTTGCAAGGATTCAACATCATTTTGGTTCCAACAAGAGGTGATATAGGTCTCAATATTGTTCTTAACGTTCTGCTCGGTTTGTTTCCTTTCCTGCTCCATTTGCCCTGTTACCCCGTTACAGGAATAAGCAAGAAAAAGAGATAACATGTAAAAAGAGAGCAGTGCTTTCATAAAGCGAAACATCAATTAAAACTAAAGGGGGAAGTTCTGGCCTACCCAAGGAATGACTTTTATACTATAAAAACAATCTTATTAGGACGAGTGCCACTTATTAATTACCGAACCAGGGCATTTCATTATCGGGGGGTTTACATCATTAATATTTGTACCTTTAAATACCTTGGATCTTACCGGAATGCAATATAAATCAATGGAAAAAACTATTCTAAAATTGATATTGATCACGGTATTGGCCATTGGGAACAATTCGATCTCCCATGGGCAAATCTTCGATTTTAACAAAGAACCGCCTTACCAACAAATATTTGTGGAAACCGATAATTTTGGGACTTCATACCTCCATGTTCTCGAAGAGGGACTCACATCCATATCCAATGATACAGTAAAGCTAAAGGCCATTAACGATCTGGCCTATTATTGGCACACCCGCAACCTAAACACCGCTTTGGAATTCAGTAAAAAGGGCATTGTCCAGGCCAAGGGTTTGGGAAATAGCCTTTGGGAAGGAAGGTTACAGATGACCCAGGGCGCTATTTTACTCAGAATGGAAAGGTTGAACATTGCCGAACAGGTACTTGAAGAGGCCAAATCCAAGGTAAAAAGGGAAGACCGGCCTTTTTTAAACACCCAACTTGGATATGTTTTTGAGCGTAGGGGCGATTTGGGAAAGGCGGCCGATTTTGCCATGGAAACCATGAGACTTGGAGAAGCCCTGAACGATACATGGGCCATTGCCCAAGCTTACTCTGACTTGGGCAACCTATTTTGGAAACAATCAAAGTTTAAAACTGGACTGCAGCATGGTCTTACATCGGTTCGTCTATTTAAAGAAAGGGGTATAAAGGATCTTGATTATGGCTTCGCACTTTATGTGGTAGGAAATAATTATTTGGCCATGGAGGACTACGATAGGGCATTGGAATATTATAAGCAATCCATTGTCATAGGTGAACGTTATGGTTTTTACAATAATCTGGCAGATGTATATATATCATTGGTAGATCTTTATGCCTTCCTCGGCAAATTCAATAAAGCAGAAGGGGCGGGAAATTCGGCCATTAAATACTCCAAATTGTTGGATAATCAATTTTTATTGATGCGCTCATGGCTATCGCTTGGCAAACTTCAAATTTTAGAGGGAAAATATATATCGGCCATTGAAAGTTTGGAACGGTGTTTAAACATTGCAACGGACAAATTTGGAGATATTTTCTTTCTGAGCCAAGCCTATGAGGCATTGGGCCGGGCGTATGCCGGAAACCACAATTACCAAAAAGCATATGCAGCTTTCGAGCAGTATGACAAATTAGAAAAGGAAATTTTTACAGCGGAAGCTGATCAACGAATCTCCTTGCTCCAAACACAGTTTGAGGTTGCCCAAAAGGAAAATACGATTCAGTTACAGGAAACCAGATTGAAACAACAGAATATCCGACAGATATTTATGACCATTACTATTGCCCTATTTATGATGTTTTTGGGGATGGGATATGTGGCCTTTAAAAATAACCGAAAGAAAAATAAACGGTTGGAAGAACAGAATACGGAAAAAGAGTTTTTGTTAAAGGAAGTGCACCATAGGGTCAAAAATAATTTGGAAATCATATCTAGTCTCCTAGCGCTTCAGGCTTCCCAGTTAAAGAACAATAAACTGACCTCAGCCATGCAAGATATACAGAACAGGGTGTATTCCATGAGCATGATCCATAAACGTTTATACCAGGATAGGAATTTAGCGGCTATTGATATGTGCGATTATTTTAATGACCTGGGAACACATGTGCTAGAATCGTTTGGGGCCGAAAAGAGGGTTCAAATAAACTATGGAATTAAAAATATCAACCTTGATATGGATACGGCCGTCCCGATTGGACTCATCGTGAATGAATTATTGACCAACAGCTTTAAGTATGCATTTCCCAACAATAGAAAAGGATCAATAGAATTGATGATGGAGCGTGAAAATGGTGGTCTTATAGTGTTGAGGGTCGCTGATGATGGAGTGGGCCAACCGAAAGAGGAACATCCCCAAAACAAAGGTTTTGGAAAGCAATTGATAGACCTGCTCGTCCATCAATTGGACGGACAACTAACCTATGAATACACAAGTGGAACAAAGGCGATCTTAAAATTTAATTGGATACATCCTTAAATGGTCTGTAACCGTTCCATAAAATTTTTCCGATATGTTTTGCTTAAGGGCACAGCTTTTCTAGCAATGACCACGTGTGTGTTGGCCACTTCATCCACTTGCGACAAGTTGATGACATATGATCTGTGAATACGGATAAAGTGTTCTTGGGGCAATTTTTTATCCAGGTCCTTTAACGTAATGACCAATAAAAAGGATTTATCACAGCAATAGATTCTGGAATAGTTTCTCTCGGCCTCTATATATTGGATGTCTTTGATAATGATTTTTACCATTTTTTCATGATGTCTCACAAAAATGCGGTCTTCCAATATAATTGTTGGGCTGGCCGGGTTTGGCAAAGAGTGATCGGCATTTATAGGCTGTAAATGGTTTTCAGCGGTGAGTTCAATGGCGTGCTGTAAATCTAATTTTTTAAAGGGTTTGGAAATGAAAGCGTGTGGATGTGTTTCTTTTGCTCGGTTGAAATGTGAATCATCTGTATTGGCTGTCAGAAAAATGATGGGAAGACCATAAAGGTCCTTTATTTTTGCTGCCGTTTCGATGCCATCCAGAGCCCCTTTTAACTGAATATCCAACAGGACGATATCTGCCGGGTGTTCTTTCAAGTGTGCTAAAGCTTCCTCTCCCCTAGGGAATACCCCGCCTATTTCGTAGCCTAGGTTTTGTAATTGTAAGGAGATGTTAGCTGCTATCAGCATCTCATCTTCTACGATAAGTATTTTTATATTTCCCCCCATAGGTATCAGCTTTTAGTGACTTAATAGGGGATTTTTAAATCAAAAAGTAAAGTAAGATACACATAATCAGTAAAATAACCACAAAAAAAGGAGGGTTTTTTTATGCTTGTTCCCCACTTAAAAAAAAGGTTAGTCGATAACTAACCTTTGAACTATGCCGTAATTTTAAGTCCACTTGGAAATGGTCTGTATGCATAATATTGTAAGACTTCCTCAATAGCCATTTTTAAAGCTTGGTTAATGGGAACAATAATATTTCCCATTCTAAAGTCGATTTGTGAGAGATTCATATAATAATCCGTGAAAATGGGAACGTGCAATCCATTGACAATATCTTCGGAAGCCCTTTGATAGTTTTCTTGTTGCCCTTCTTTGATTATTTTACAAGTAGCCAAGCGCAACTGTCCCATCTTGTCCCTATTGGCTCCATATCCAAATAAGCGACAGATCAAACCCCGGTATTTGTATTGGCTACAACTACCATTGTTGCCACCCAAAAGTGAGACGGGGTTGTAGATAAAGCACTGTGTGGCTGTGCGTTCTTTTAAGGTTTCCAAGGTCTCTTCAGCCTTTCCCATTAAAAAAAGATGAAATGCCCAGGGTAGAAACTCCAGGGGAGAGGCATCGATGTCCGGTTTGGTGCAACATTTTCCGCAGCCTGTGACACATTGTAGCTTGGTGTGGGATTGGAATTTGGAAATTTCCTCATCAAGTTGACTGTACAATGCTTCCACTGCCATTACCCTACTTTCTATGGTCATCTATTTTTTTGGCGAATGTACGCCAATAAACGCATCAAAGTTAATAATAATGAACTCCTTGAACACCCTTTTATCCTTGGGTTATCTCCTTGGACATCAATTATTTGATTCCAAATCTACTGCTTTTTTCATCTTCGCATGGGCATGGCGTCTATGGTGTTGAACAGTTTCTTACAATTGAGAATGGTTGATTGACGCAGTTTAATACCACCATCCAAACC
>JBLGAT010000133.1:0-5577 GCA_047612485.1 Psychroserpens sp. | reverse complement strand
TGCTAATTTTATACCTGAACACTATAAGAGAAATGATATGAAAACGATTTATCTCGAAAAATTCGTGATAGGGACGTTATTGTTAATAGCGATCGCTAGCCTTGTAAACTTTATAATATATCTGGTTCAATTCCTGAATGGATGAAGCTTTAGATCATGAAAACAAATATGGGTACTGTGGACAGGTTGATACGTTTATCGTTGGCCTTGGCCATGGGCCTTCTGATTTACTATGACATAGTGGGAGGTGTTTTATCCTACGTTTTACTAGCTGTCATTGGTGTTTTCACCCTTACCAGTCTCGTCGGTTTTAGTCCATTCTATGCCCTTTTGGGTTGGAATACATTTAGGAATAGAAGATAAAAAGGAAGTCGTTGAACAATCAATTTCAATGTATCCAACCAAGTGGGTTGGATTTTTTTTGCAATATTCTCCCTGCCATTGTAGCATCATTTTAAATGTATCTTGGAATTAAAAAAGGATCAACTTCACGTCTCGATATAAAATCACAACGCAACTAAACCACAACGCAACTAAATCATCATCATGGACAATGGGAGTATTGTAAATAACAATGGTCCAAGGTTAAAGAATAACCATTGATATCGGTTATATTTGTAACAAAGCAGAGGGAATTTGTAAATGTTAATAAAAACTTAATTTCGCTGTTAATCGTTTGTCGAATTTTCTTATATTTAGCTGTAGTATGATTAAAAATTTTATTGAAAGAATAGGAGTTATGAATTGCATTATGCTCCTTGTTGTATTATCCATAATAATTGTTTCAGAATATCATTTCTTGAAAGGAGATAAACTAGACGGCATTTTTATCGCCTTTTGGGCACCGACTATTTTAGGATTTATGAATTATTTAAAGCACAAAAAGTAATGGAACTTATCTATATATACTCCATTGTTGTAGGCATCATCTTTGTTGTCTGGCTCCTTTTTGTGATGAGGATGTACTCAAAAATGAATAAATAGGATTGCTATAGGATCTCAGCTTCTTTATTACAACCATTAATACGACTCGAAGAGCTTCATAAGAGGTATAACATTCAAAGTATTTTTACTTAAATAGGATTTAAGGATACGTTGGGTATCCAAATTGTCGTTTTGTGGATTGATAAACGCATCTATATCCTCCAATGTAGTTATGGTGTTCTCCCTTTCTATAAACCCATAACCCGAATACTGTCCATTTTTAATAAGGACAAAAGCTTCCTCCTCGGGATTCCGGCCTTTTTCTTTAATAATGATATCATCATTATTGGCAATGATATGAGCCACCGCTGCCCTAACTTTATCATTATAACCGTCAATAGGTTCCTTGTCCCTACAAATACCGCCGCAGGTTGGGATTTTGTAATGGGAACAAACAGTTACATTTTCTTGTAGATGGCAGTATTTGGGGCATAATAAAAAATCTATGCACACTTGTTCCAAATAGGCCCTGCTTTCGGTTATGTTATTGAAGGTCACAAAAGCGTTGGGTGCTTGCTTTAGCTTATTGAACGCCATATGTAAAATCCCGTTTCTATCCTCATAAGTGAAAACACCATATTGTTGGGTAGGTTTCTTTTGGGATTGGTTGTATTGTGGAAAATGGTGTTTTATTGCTGCGGACTCCATCAAAAGGGCGAGCAGCTCACTCCCGGAAAGCTCAAAATCTATATGGGCCGTTTCTTGGCACATGGTCATTTCTTTGGATGATTTATCGTAGAAATGTCCCAGCACCCTTTTCTTAATGTTATTGGCCTTGCCCACATAAATGATCTTCTTTTTGGCATTTTTAAAAAAGTAGACACCGCTGGAGGGAGGAAGGGCATCAAAATCCATTTTGGACAGGGCGGGGGGTAACGTGGCTTCCTGGGAACGGGAATTTAAAAACCCCTGAAATACCGGTTCGGCCCCTTCAGTATGGAGCAAACGCTCCAACAATAATACCGTGGCATGGGCATCTCCCCTTGCCCTATGTCTGTCGGTAAGCGGAATGTCCAATGAGGTGCAAAGCTTTCCCAAGCTGTAGGAATGAAGCCCAGGGACCAATTTTCTGGACAGACGGATGGTACAGAGTTTCTTTCTTGAAAAGGCAAGGCCCAATTCCTGAAATTGATTTTTTATAATGTTGTAATCAAAATTGACATTGTGGGCCACAAATATGGTGTCCTTGGTAATGGCCAATATCTCATCGGTGATCTCCACCAGTTTAGGCGCATTGCGAACCATACTGTTATCAATTCCCGTTAAGCCAGTTATAAAATAGGGAATCTCACATTCTGGGTTGACCAAAGAGGTAAATTCATCCACTATGGAATCCCCATCGTACTTAAAGATGGCAATTTCTGTGATCCTGTTTCCATTTACGCCGTTACCGGTGGTCTCTATATCTATTACTGTGTATACCATTCCAATGATTCCCTGCCTGTAGTTTTGAGTGTATAAATTTAATGGAAAATTGGCAAGGCAGGCTCGCCGGGTGGGTTAAATATTTTTCGGTATGAAAACCAAATGGACAGGTATTTCCTTTAAACTATATAATGGTGTAATTTTAGAAAATGAAAAGAGAGATTACGACATTGGAGGATATTAAATTTTTGGTGGATACTTTTTATGCCAAAGTGCAGCAGGATGAGCTTATTGGTGTTATTTTTAATAGGGTCATTGGAAATCAATGGGCAGTACATTTGGAAAAGATGTATAGCTTTTGGCAGACACTCTTATTGGGAGATCATACCTATTACGGCAGTCCGTTTGCCCCACATGCCAAATTGCCCTTACACCAAGAACATTTTGATCGTTGGCTCCAATTGTTTTATGATACGGTAAACCAATATTTTGAAGGAGAAAAAGCGGAGGAAGCTAAATGGAGGGCTCAAAAAATGGCAGAGATGTTCCATTATAAAATTCAATTTTTAAGGGAAAAGGGAGGAGATTATTTAAAATGATAATCAAAGAGGTCTAAGGATGTTCCACTACCAATTTTATTCAATATCTTAGAACACCAAATAGTAAAAAAGTTAACTTTGGGGTATGAAGTTTTTTAAAGAGAACAGCAATATTATCAATTTGCTTTCCAGTGCCATTTCCGAAGGAATTATAGTGGTGAATAGGGAACAATTTATTGTTGGCACCAATAATTCTGCCAATGAAATGTTTGGGTATGATAAAGGGGTTCTAATTGGGAAACCGCTGAGTACCTTAATACCCCCAAAATTCCACCATAATCATGGAAGCCATTTTTCCGGTTTTATGCAGAAAAGTGGCAAACGCCAAATGGGACAAGGTCGTGATTTGTTTGGAATACGGAAAAACGGCCAAGAATTCCCGGTAGAAGCTGGGTTGAACCCTTTTGAAGTAGATGGGGTTACCTATGTGATGGCCTTGGTCATAGATATTACCGAAAGAAAACATCAGGAGCGGCAGATCGGTTATCTCAATTCACAATTGGAGGCAAAAATAGAACAGCGAACCAAAGAACTAAATGATATTGTTTTAGAACTTAGGGGAGAGGTTACCCTAAGAAAAGAGGCGGAAAGTAAAGCCAAAATGGCCCTAAAGAAAGAGCGGGAACTCAATGATCTCAAAACAAAATTTCTTTCTTTGGTATCCCATGAATTCAAGACCCCGTTAAGTAGTATCCTTACCTCGGCCACCTTGATATCCAAATACCAGCTTAGTGAACAACAGGCCAAGAGGGATAAACATTTGGATACCATTAAGAACAAGGTGAAATACTTGGATACCATTCTTACCGATTTTCTATCCGTAGAGCGATTGGAATCTGGCAAGGTAAATTATAAGTTTACTACCTTTCCGTTAAGTAAATTGGTAAACGAAGTTATTTATGATGCGAATATGCTATTGAAAACGGGACAGAATATACATTACCCCGATAATATAGATGAGGTAATTATAGATTTTGATGAGAAAATCCTGGAATTGATATTATCCAATTTAATACATAATGCCATTAAATATTCCCCGGAACATTCCTCTATAGACATCAAAGTGGTCCACAACAAAAAAATGGTTAATTTAAAGGTCATAGATAAGGGTATGGGCATACCAAAAGAGGAGCAAAAATTTATTTTCAATCGATATTTTAGGGCAGAAAATGCGTTGCTCACACAAGGAACGGGAATAGGCTTGAATATTGTTAAGGGCCATCTGGAAAATCTAGGAGGAGCCATAGATTTTATAAGTGAAGAAAATAAGGGTTCAACTTTTAATATACAGCTGCCAGTATTAAATAATTTAAATTAAGAATGAAAACAGTACTTTTAATTGAGGATGATTTGGCTTTAAGGGAGAATACCCAAGAACTTTTGGAATTGGCCGATTACCATGTTATAACGGCTCCAAATGGGAAATTGGGCATTGAGCTTGCCATTGCAGAAATGCCTGATATTGTGGTATGCGACATTATGATGCCCGAAATTGATGGGTATGGGGTATTGGAAGCTTTGATCTCCAATGAAAAGACCAATCATATTCCCTTAATTTTTCTTTCTGCAAAAACAGAGCGCAAGGAAATAAGAAAAGGGATGGATTTAGGGGCCGATGATTATTTGACCAAACCTTTTGAAGAGGAGGACCTATACAGTGCCATAGAAAGTAGGTTGGCCAAAGCTCAAATCTTAACCCAAATTAAGAATAATGCGGAAAGGGTCCTTTCACAAGATCATCAAGAACTTCGCAATTTAAATGAGTTAAAAAATTTTTTTGATGATCACGGTGAATTATATTCCTTTAAGAACGGGGAGACGATTTATAGAGAAGGGGATCATTCCAACAAGATCTATTTGAGCGTAAAAGGAGCAGTAAAATGTTATAAAATGGACAGCGATGGCAAAGAGTTGGTCACCTCCCTGCATCCTGCGGATGATTTTATGGGTTTTACCTCTTTCATGGAGAATATCCCTTATGAAGAGTCTGCCGTGGCCGTGGAGGATGTGGAACTGGTAGGGGTTTCCAAGGATCTTTTAAAATCTGTACTTGAAAAGAACAATCAGGTATCTTTGGAACTCATGGGACTGCTCTCCAAAAACCTTTCAGAGATCAAGCAGCAATTGCTCCAAATGGCATATAGTTCGGTTAGAAAAAAAACTGCCCAAACGCTTATGCAATTCGCAAACTTGTTGAATAAAAAAGGAGACAAGCCCATTAAAATCTCTAGAAGCGATTTGGCCAGTGTGGCAGGGATTGCCACCGAAAGCCTTATTAGAACCCTGTCCAGTTTTAAAAAAGAAGGTATTATTGATATAGAGGGTAGAAATATTAAAATTATGGATATCAATCTGTTACAGGAAATGAACTAAGGTAACTTGGGGAAGGTTGACCTTAATTTTTTCTCCCCCGTAGTTCAAAACTGATTTTTGTCATTTAATAGAAGGCATTGTACCAATACATTTGTTTTAAGAAGTGTATACAATGAAGAATATTTTAGTTCCCACAGACTTTTCGGAAGATTCCTTTAATGCGGTTACCTATGCATTGGAATTATTGAAAAAGAGTCCTTGTAATTTTTATTTGCTCCATGTAAATGATATGAGCAGTTATGCTTTTCAAGGGTTG
>JBLGAT010000132.1:0-5794 GCA_047612485.1 Psychroserpens sp. | reverse complement strand
TAAAAACGAGACTATAGAATTTGTATCCAAGAGCAATACGTTTGTTCCCCATTTTCATATTCCTCTACAAAGTGGTAGCGATGCTATCTTGAAGTTGATGAGAAGAAGATATCTCACCGATGTTTATATGGATAGGGTGACCCTAATTAGAAGAACAATGCCAGATGCCTGTATTGGTGTTGACGTCATTGTTGGATTTCCTGGGGAGACAAATGAGCACTTTTTGGAAACCTATCATTTTTTAAATGAATTGGACATATCCTATCTACATGTGTTTACCTATTCTGAAAGGGATAATACCGTGGCTGCCGATATGACGGGTGTTGTGCCAAAAAATGTAAGGCACAAACGCAGTAAAATGCTGCGCGGCCTATCTGTTAAAAAGAGACGCGCTTTTTACGAGAGTCAGTTAGGGACCCATAGAACGGTATTGTTCGAGGGAGAGAACAAGGAAGGATACATACTAGGGTTTACGGAGAACTATGTAAAGGTAAGGGCGCCTTGGGATCCTGCTTTGGTGAATACCTTACATGAGATACAGCTTACTGAGATTGATGAAGACGGATTGGTGCGGTTCGAGTTTGTAGAATCAGAAGTGAGTTTATAAAAAAAAAAGCCTCTCGAGGGAGAGGCTTTTGAATTTTTTAAATCCGAATTCCAACAGGTAGCATTTCTTTATACTGTCTATTTTTTCTTAAAAATCCTGCGATTTCCGGACTAGTGGGAACCACCCTTAAATTATTCTCTTGGATGTTGTTCAACACAGCTTTAATAAAATCCTCTTTAAAACCTTCTCTTGTTATCTCCTCTGGGATTACCAATTTTGTCAAAAAAACTTTACGCTCTTGTGAAGAATACTCGATTTTAGCTAATTTGCCGTCAACTGTAGTTTCAAATTGACGCAAGAAACTATTGTCCTTAATTAATACTTCGTTCATATAGTGTTATCTTTAATTGCGAAAGAATGGAAATGCGAAGTTTATAAAATCGCGATAATTTTATTGTGTTAAATTCAATGTTTGGAACAAAAAATTATTATTGCGGCAACAAAAGTACGAAAATTTTAGCTAAATTCCTATCTTATTATACGCTAGCACGGATAAGCCCAAACATATGATCCATGTATATTTTATGCCCGGGATGGCAGCCAACTCTTCCATTTTCAAGCAGATCAATTTACCTCCCGATATATTTGAACAACATTTCTTGGATTGGTTTGTTCCAGATAAGGGCATGAGCCTGTCCGAATACGCAGTGACCATGTGTTCCAAGATCAAGCATGAAGATGTTGTTCTGGTCGGGGTTTCTTTTGGAGGGATGTTGGTCCAGGAAATGGCCAAGCATATTTCGGTCAAAAAAGTGATTGTGGTCTCCAGCGTTAAGCTGACCTCTGAAATGCCAAAACGTATGATTTTTGCCAAATACACCAAAATACATAAGTTGTTGCCTACAGGGTTGGTCAATAATGTGGAATTATTGGCAAAATACGCCTTTGGGGAAACCGTAACGAAAAGACTGAAGCTTTATGAGCAATATCTCTCCATTAGGGATAAGTATTACATAGATTGGTCCATAGATCAAATAGTCAACTGGGATCAAAGTGAATGCCCTTCCAATGTAGTACATATTCAAGGAGATAGGGACAATGTATTTCCCATACACCATATAAAAGATTGTATTGAGGTCAAAAATGGAACCCATACAATGATCATTCACAGATTTAGGTGGTTTAATGAACACTTGCCTAAAATTATTTTAGATAATGCACGTTCTATTTAATACCTTTAATATATAATACAAATACCAAGAAAAAGATTATGAAAATATTAAAAAATGGATTGATGTTGATAGGAATGCTTTGTGTAATAAGCAGCTTGATTTTTGCGGTCCAAAACACAATGGACAGTTCCCCAAATGATTCCAAAGACCAAGCGTCAAACGATGGTGAGGGGGATACTTCTTATAGATATAAGGTGAGGGCTATTGATATACCAGCGGATTTAAATTTTGCTGATGAAAGCGTTCCTGTAGATGATCCAGAGGTAATGGAGCGTATTGATAGGGAGTTCTTGGTAAATACCTATTGGCAATCCAATGCCCTATTGCTTATGAAAAGAGCCAATAAGTACTTTCCAATCATTGAACCAATCTTAAAGAAAAACGGCATTCCCGATGATTTTAAATATTTGGCCGTTGCTGAAAGTGGCTTGCAAAATTTAATTTCCCCTGCCGGGGCTACAGGATTTTGGCAAATAATGAAGGGCACAGGAAAGGATTTTGGGCTGGAGATCAATGAAAATGTGGACGAGCGTTATCACTTGGAAAAATCCACCGAAGTAGCCTGTAGGTATTTGAAAAGCTCAAAAGAGAAATTTGGAAGCTGGACCCTAGCGGCCGCATCTTATAATGCAGGACCTTACGGGATTCAAAAATATCAAGGGGTACAGCAGGTAGATGCTTATTACGATTTATTGTTAGGGGAAGAAACTGGGCGATATGTATTTAGAATTTTGGCCATTAAGGAGATTTTATCCAACCCTGAAAAATATGGTTTTGAAATTAGTAAAGAGGATATGTATAATGCTGTGCCTACCTTTAATGTAGAAGTGGATGCCCCAATTTCCAATTTCGCTGATTTTGCACAGGACTACGAAATAAATTATAAAATTCTTAAGCGACACAACCCTTGGTTGAGGGAGGCACATTTGAACAATGGATCTAAAAAGAATTATGTGATAGAAATCCCCAATAAAGGATATTATAAGGTTACTAAATAATGTGTTCTTTTTTTAAGGAACACCTTTGGCAAATTTTATTGGGGATCAATTACCTATTGGTCATTTTTTTCTCAATAATCATTGTATTAAAAAATAGCCATCCCACAAGGACACTTTCTTATTTGTTTGCCCTGGCGACCTTGCCATTCCTAGGTTTATTGGTCTATTATTTTTTTGGCCAAGATTATAGAAAATTCAAGATTTTTGAAAAGAAAACGGTACTCGATAATGCTAAGCTGAAGGATTGGAGGGAGTCTTTTAAATTTACCCGAAAGGAAAACAAGGAATTCGAGGAAGAGTTCGGGGAAGGGATTTATAAAATATATAAGCTACTCCAAAATAACGATAGGGCAGTGGTCACCTTCCATAATAAGGCTGAAATACTAGTTAATGGAGAACATAAATTCAAGTTACTGCTGCAGGATTTAAAGGCAGCAGAATCTCACATCCATTTGGAATACTTTATTGTGGTTGACGATGAATTGGGGATGCAAATTCTTGATATACTTTGCGAAAAGGCCAAAAGCGGTGTTTTCGTCAGGTTAATTTATGATGATGTAGGAAGTTCTATTTCCTCAAAGACAAAACGCAAATTAACAAATTGTGGGGTAGAGCACCATGCCTTTATGCCCGTAACCTTTTCCAGGTTCACCAGTAAATTCAATTACAGGGATCATAGGAAAATAGTGGTCGTTGACGGTAAGATAGGTTATGTTGGCGGTATTAATATTAGAAAAAAGTATGATAATACCTATGACAATCATTTATTTTGGAGAGATACCCACCTAAGGTTGGAAGGTGACGCAGTAGGCTCCTTACAATCTTCATTTCTGCTTAACTGGGATTTTGTCTCCAATACCAAGATCGACATTAAAAAGGTGATCCAAAAGCCATTAAAGGAATCGGAAAATACTACGGCCGTACAAATTGTTTCCAGTGGTCCCGATACTGATTGGGCAAGTATCATGGAGGCGCTGTTTTCGGCCATAAACTCTGCCAATGATTTTATCTACATTACCTCCCCTTATTTGATTCCAAACGCCGAAATATTAGCGGCCTTGACAACGGCTTCCAGGAGCGGGGTGGAAGTAAAGGTTATCATTCCCAAAGATTCTGATTCTTGGGCGGCAAAATATGCCACGGATTCCTATATAGAGCAGTTTTTGGACTCGGGAATTGAGGTATATCGCTACACCAAAGGATTTGTTCACGCCAAAACAATTGTTATTGATGATAACCTATGCAGTATAGGGACCGCTAATCTTGATTATAGGAGCTTCTCCATCAACTTTGAGATAAATGCAATGATATACGATACCAAAATATCATCTCAAATGAAAAAAATGTTCATGGAGGATTTAAAAGACTGCGAAATCGTAGATACGGAACGTTGGAAAAATCGCCCCCTTTCCAAAAAATTAAAAGAGTCCTTTAGTAGACTTTGGGCCCCACTGCTCTAAATCTTCTTCATCTGCTGTTGCATCATTTTTATTTGATCTGACAGCATATTCTGCTTATCCAATTTTTTGGCCTCGTTCAGAAGCATGGTGGCCTCCCTTTTACGACGTTTTTGCATGGCTATACCTGCAAGGCTTAATTTTGCCATGGCAACATCATAATCCATGGTTAATCCCAATTTCAAAGCCTTTTTGAAATACTTCTCCGCTTGGGTCAAGTTGGTCTGTGAAAACAGAATACCATGTAAATAATTGTAGTACCCCTGTTGTTTTTTGGTAAGGGCAGCCTCGGGATTTTTGATCTTATCTAGCCATTTTTGTGTGCCCGCCATATCCTGTTTACGCATTCTTAGAAAGGCTAGGAGTATCATTTCATTTCTAAAATAAAGAAATATGAAAATGGTGGACAGTAAGATTAAAAAGATTCCATTTCCTATGTTCCCTTCTATAAATTGAAAGATGGCAAAGGCAATGATTAATCCGGCGATAATAAGTTTAAAAATTTTATTGAACATGGTTTATTCTTTAATTAATTCGTAGGTAACTTTTGATTTTATTGTTGTAGGTATCTTTTGATCACTCATTTGGGCCATAACCGAAGCCCCTTTGGATTGGCCTTCCACGTTCATCTTAGAAATAAATCCGGTATTCCTATCGGTGGTGATCATGGTGTTTTGTGTTCCTTTAAGCTTCATGGTGCTTGCAGGTTCAACCACATTCATAGAAACAACCGCCTTTCCCGTTATGATGGCCGCTTTAGGGGTTAATTCTTTTAGGGTCCAAACCGTAGTCGCTGCCAATTTGCCGCTATATTCATTTTGCCATGTATCTCCCACTTTGACTTTTTTACTGGGATAGATGTAGGTCATTTGCTTGTAACTCTTGGAAAGGGCGTCTGACCCAAATTCCTTTTCCAAAGATCTTTTCATCATTTTTAATGAAAATTCATCTTCCAATCCAGATGCTCCTGTCATTTTTGTGACCAGGGCATCTCCTCCTTTAACCTCAAGAATGTCTCCATTTCTCGAAAGGGTAATCTTTACGGGGCTGTTGAGGATGCTGTTGAAAATATTGGACTGCATGTCCCCGGGGACCACTTTTTTTGCCCTTACGTTCATTAATTCACCCTGAATGCTGGAAGTCATTCTTAGGTTTAAATCTTTAAATATAAGATTGATTATGTAGTTTTCCTCCTTAATTCCAACAACCTTAAACTCCAATATCCCATTCATTTGGTTGATTATCTCATGGGAAGAACCATCCAGTTCCTGGATAATGGTCTGTTGGGCATTCTGTTTCACACGAAAAACATCCCCAACTTTAAGGGTATATTGAAGGGTGGTTTGCCCGATAATAGTAGTAATGGAGAAGGTGAAAAGTAAAAAAGAGAGAAAATGTCTCATGCAAAAAATAGGTTCCTGAATAATCGATTGCAAAAGTAATAAAAACATTCGTAATTATTTTTTTAATTAGATTTGTGAAAGTGAAAACTCTTCGTATATTTGCGCCCAGATTTTGCGGACAGAACCGCGGTTTTGAAAACATCAAAAAGTATTAAAA
>JBLGAT010000131.1:0-5827 GCA_047612485.1 Psychroserpens sp. | reverse complement strand
TCCGTTATGATGAGGAAATGGAAGTCATTGCCGAAATTTTAAATAGCGAGCGCTTTATTAGCTGTCACTCTTACGTACAGAGCGAAATAAATATGTTGATGAAGGTGGCCGATAAATTCGGATTTAGAGTAAATACCTTCACCCATATCCTTGAAGGATATAAGGTAGCAGACAAAATGGCGGAACACGGCGCGGGCGCTTCTACTTTTAGTGATTGGTGGGCCTATAAATTCGAGGTCAATGACGCCATTCCTTACAATGCCGCTATCATGCACAGCCAGGGTATAACCGTAGCCATCAACAGTGATGATGCTGAAATGTCCAGAAGATTGAACCAGGAAGCTGCAAAAACAATGAAATACGGTGGTATGTCCGAATTGGAAGCTTGGAAAACCGTGACCATCAACCCCGCTAAGCTATTGCATATTGATAACAGAGTGGGAAGTATCAAAGAAGGCAAGGATGCTGACATCGTGTTGTGGAACAACAACCCATTGTCCATTTATGCCAAGGCCGAAAAGACCCTTATTGATGGGGCCGTTTATTTTGACCTGGAAAAGGACAAGCAATTGAGACAATCTATGGATCAAGAGCGAAACACCTTAATCAACATGATGTTAAAGGAAAAAGATGGGGGCAATGCTACCCAAACTCCTGTGAAAAAAGAAAATAGACTGCTTCACTGCGATAGCTTATAAGTAGCTAAAATAAAGTCTAAAAACACTAAAGATAAAACACATGAAAATTAAAAATTATATACCCTTACTTATGTTGGCCCTGGCAAGTTCTCTCTGCTATGGACAGCAGACTCCTGCTTCCGCCCAAAATGAAGCAATGACCATAACAGGTGCCACGGCCCATATTGGAAACGGCACCGTAATGGAAAACAGCACCTTGGTTTTTGAAAATGGCAAAATAACTGCTCTTGGAGGTTCGGAAACCCCAACAAAAGGAATGGTTATAAATGCAGAAGGCAAACACATCTATCCTGGTTTCATTACACCTTGTTCTTCTTTGGGGCTTGTAGAGGTAGATGCAGTTAGAGCTAGTGATGACCAAGATGAACTTGGTGATATGATTCCACATGTACGTAGTTTAATTGCTTATAACGCGGAATCAAAGGTTATTGAAAGTATGCGTCCCAATGGGGTCTTATTGGGGCAGATATCTCCTAAAGGTGGTAGAATATCTGGAACATCCTCCATTGTGCAGTTCGATGCATGGAACTGGGAAGACGCCGCAGTAAAGGTGGATGACGGAATACATTTAAACTGGCCAAGTACCTTTAGAAGGGGCCGCTGGTGGGAAGGTGAGCCTAGGGGTTTACAACCGAATAAGGACTATACCAAAGACGTCAGTGAAATTGAGGTTTTTATTCAGAATTCCGCTGCTTACAATAAGGGAACCTCCAATGAGAAAAATCCAGTTTTTGATGCCATGAAAGGTGTTTTCAATGGATCTCAAAGAATGTTCGTTTACGCCAATGGAGAAAAGGAAATGATCGATGCGGTTACCAATCTTAAAAATCTGGGAATCAAAAACGTTGTCATCGTGGGAGGTTATAACGCCTTAAAGATTGCCGACTTCCTAAAGGCACAGAATATTCCAATATTGGTGAATCTGCCTCATGATCTTCCAAGCTTGGACGATGATGACTATGACCTGCCATACAAGTTACCAAAACTCTTAACGGATGCTGGACTATTAGTTGGAATACAAAATATAGATGCGGCCAATTTCCAGGCGCGTAATCTACCCTTCTATGCCGGACAAGTGGCCGGACAAGGATTGGATAAAGAAAAGGCCTTGGCTCTTATCTCCTCAAATACTGCAAAAATATTGGGCATAGATGACCAATATGGTACGCTTGAAGTTGGGAAAAGTGCTACCCTCTTTATTTCTGAAGGGGATGCTTTGGATATGCGTACCAATAAACTGAGTCATGCTTTTATCGATGGACGTATGTTGTCATTGGAGACCCATCAGACCGAATTATGGAAGCGTTATATGGAAAAATACAACGGTAAATAATAAAGTATTCATCAAATCATAAATCCCTTTTGACAAGTATACTTGTCTAAAGGGATTTTTCTTTTTTCGGTATAGCGCTACTCCTGAACCTTACCTTCCACAAATTTTGCTTGCGGGGGTTTTTCAAAGAAAGAATCGGGTTTTGCTGTTTCACTCAAGACCACATTTTCAAAAGGAACCGTATTCTGACTTTCTTTCATGGTCTTCCCTTCATAAGAATACCATGACAAGGATTTTGGCAAAATTACATCGGCCACTTGCATCCAGTCATTATAACGTATCCATTTTACTTTATCCGACCTTTCTCCACTTCTATAGCTTACGGTGTACCCTAGCCATGCCATTTGGAAAGTCTCTGGATCATAATGGATAAAATATTCATCCTTATAAGAGGTCCCAACCCCTGGATTGTACGATATACTAATTCCTGGGTAGGTTCTACCCTCAAAAATTACATCTTCCGCAGTTCCATAGACGATACCATCATCGGCCAAAACAAAGGGCATGGCATAAAAATAAAACATGAGGTTATGGTAGAATACAGGATCTCCTTCATAGGAGTTATTGTTATCCATCAACCAAACTTGTTTGCCATCGAAGCCCATAGAAAAATCATCCCCTTCTACCCTATCTTTTCTGGTATAAAGGTTCGTGGTATGGGTTTCTGTATTTTCCGGTTTTGGAATCTCGTATACCAAGCTTTTCTTATTTTTCCAATTATGGAGTCCACCGTGGGCATCAAAAATTCTCACTAGATCTTGGGGATATTTGCTAAGGTCCAGTTGCTCAACTTTGGAAGTTGCCTCAACTTCTAAAGTAGGCTGATCTGTTTTTTTTGCTTCTTTACAGGATATTAAACAAATAAAGAGCATTATTAGTACTGCGTAATTCATCTAGTCTTGATTTTGTATTTTATAATTTGTCGTAAGTGAAGGGGTTAGTTTACGGGATTAGATTATTTTTGTGCCAATGACAGAAAACAAGTATATCAGCAGCTTGCAAAACCCTTTGATCAAGAAGGCGTTGACGCTGAAGGAAAAATCCCGTGAACGCAAAAAAACGGGAAGTTTTGTGCTGGAAGGAGTCAGGGAGCTGCAACTGGCCATAAAAGGCAATTATAAACTGGAAACAGTTTTCTTTTATTCCGATATTATTTCTAAGGAAGAAATATTGGACCTGTTGGGTAAAGAGATGGGGGCTGAAGTCATGATAGAAATTTCCAAAGAAATCTATCAAAAATTGGCCTACCGGGAAACCACGGAAGGGGTCTTGGCCATTGCAAAATCCAAATCCCATTCCCTGAATGCAATGGAGTTTAGCAAAAAGAATCCTTTGGTCTTAATCGCCGAAGCTCCTGAAAAACCAGGAAATATTGGGGCTTTATTGCGCACAGCGGATGCGGCAAATTTAGATGCGGTCATAATCGCCAACCCCAAAGGAGATCTGTACAACCCAAACATTATACGATCCAGTGTTGGCTGTGTTTTCACCAATCAAATTGGCATAGGCTCAACCAACGAGGTCATTGATTTTCTAAAGAAAAATAATATTGCCATTTATTGTGCCGCCTTAACGGCTTCAGAAAAATATACAAATATTAATTTTAACGACGCCTCGGCCATAGTCGTAGGAACGGAAGCCACTGGATTATCCTCTGAATGGTTAGAAAATTCTACCAAAAACATCATTATCCCGATGGGAGGAGAAATAGACTCCATGAATGTATCCGTCTCAGCGGCAATAGTTATATTTGAGGCAAAAAGACAAAGGGACTCCCAATAGGTCGTCATTAATAAGTCGGAAACTCCACTCGAAATATCTGGAAGTTCTACCCTCTAGTTCCCTTCAAAACCCAATTACATGGACAGCAGTATTCTATTTTATATCATCGTCGGCATTTTAAGTGTCCAATTTTTATTGGAAACGATTTTGGATTATCTCAATTCCAAGAGATACCAAGATCCAGTTCCACAGGAATTGAATGACGTTTTTGACACTTCCGAATATGAAAAATCCCAGCAGTACAAAAAGACCAATTATAAATTTAGGCTTCTAACCTCTACATTTTCATTTATCCTCACCATAGGATTCCTGATTTTTGGAGGATTTGAGTGGATTGATTCCATTGCCAGGAGCTTTTCGGATAACCCCATACTTATTGCATTGATATTCTTTGGCATCATCATGATCGGGAGCGATCTTCTATCCACGCCCCTTTCTTACTATCATACTTTTGTGATAGAGGAAAAATTTGGGTTCAACAAGAGCTCCAGGAAATTGTTTTTTCTGGATAAGCTAAAGGGTTGGGTGATGACCATACTCCTTGGAGGTGGAATATTGGCGTTGGTCATTTGGTTCTTTCAATGGGCAGGAACCAGTTTCTGGATATACACATGGGGTTTGATTGCCCTATTTTCAATATTCATGAACATGTTCTACAGCAAATTGATTGTTCCCTTGTTCAACAAACAAACCCCATTGGAGGATGGCTCTTTAAAGGAAAAATTAGAGAACTATGCTAAAAATGTAGGCTTTGAGCTTAAAAATATATTTGTGATCGATGGATCCAAAAGATCCACCAAAGCAAATGCCTATTTCTCAGGATTTGGAAAACAAAAAAGAGTAACACTTTATGATACACTGATCAATGATTTGGAGGAGGACGAGATTGTCGCCGTATTGGCCCATGAAGTGGGCCATTACAAGAGAAAGCACATTATTTTCAACCTTTTAGCCTCCTTGGTATTAACAGGTATCACCTTATTTATACTTTCCATTTTTATCAATAATCCACAGGTATCCCTAGCTATTGGAGTCACCCAACCAAGTTTCCATGCCGCTTTGATCGGGTTTGGAATTTTATATAGTCCTATTTCAGAAATTACGGGTTTGATCATGAATTATCTATCCAGAAGGTTTGAATATGAGGCAGATGATTATGCCAAAGACACCTTCGCAGCCATGCCCTTGGTGACCTCCCTAAAAAAATTGTCCAAAAATAGTTTGAGCAACCTCACACCCCATCCGGCATATGTGTTTATGCACTATTCCCATCCCCCGCTGATCTCTAGAATCCGGAATTTAAAGGCATAATTTTTGTTGGTTGATAGTAAAGTTTGTCTTATTTTTAAAATATGATGACGGAAGCTGCTATAGAAAAAGAAAACAAGCAAATTGCCAAGCAATACAAAGAGCTATTGCGAATCAGCTATCAAAACCTATCTGTTGAGGATAAGAAATTGATACGCTCTGCATTTGACGTGGCCGTTGACGCCCATAAGGAACAACGAAGAAAATCTGGGGAAGCCTATATTTTTCATCCCATCGCTGTGGCAAAAATAGTGGCGTCTGAAATTGGTTTGGACGCCGTTTCCATAGCCTCTGCCCTACTGCATGATGTGGTGGAGGACACTTCCTATACCCTGGCCGATATTGAACGAATATTCGGGGAAACTGTTGCCCGCATTGTAGATGGGTTGACTAAAATTGCCCACCTTAAAAAGGACATGAACATTTCCCAGCAAGCGGAGAACTTCAGAAAAATGTTGCTCACCCTAAATGATGATATAAGGGTGATCATCATAAAAATTGCGGACCGATACCACAATATGCTCACCATGGACTCCATGCCAGAGGACAAACAGGTGAAAATTGCTTCGGAGACCTTATACATTTACGCCCCCTTAGCCCATAGAATCGGTCTTTATAATATTAAAACAGAACTTGAAGATTTAAGTCTTAAATATACCGAACCAGAAGTTTACACTGATATCCTAGGAAAAATAGAAGAGACCAA
>JBLGAT010000130.1:0-5839 GCA_047612485.1 Psychroserpens sp. | reverse complement strand
GGGTAGTAAAGTCAAATGATTCAATCTCGGTTTTTATGGCCCCAATTTCTTCTTTCATGGTATCCGTGGTGATTTCATAATAAGGATTTGAAGTTGCCTCCCCGTAACCCGTTTTTCCACGATGTGACAAACAGGCAATCAAGGTGTCTTGAAAATCATGGGACTCCCTAGAAATACTGAAGGTGTGTTTTAGGGGCAATACGTATTTTTTTAAACTGAGTTTCATGTGCAAATGCTTTCTACTAAGATATGTATTAGCATGAGACAAAAAAATCAAAACCCACTGAAATTTCAGTGGGTTTATCAAACGCTATTGCATGTATTTTTAGTATTTATGGACGCTTCCAGAAGAGGATTTGCTTTTTTGCACAGTTGCTTGGCCCGTATATGTAATATCGGCACCACTACTGGCATCCGCTGTTAAGGATTCTGATACGTTCAACGAAATATCTGCCCCACTACTGGCATCGGCATTGCAAATTTTTGTCATGAGATTTTTGGCTTTAATATCGGCGCCACTACTGGCATCAGCATAAAACATATTTGTCTGTCCGGCTATCTGAATATCGGAGCCACTACTGGCATCGGCACTAACCTCATTGGCAATCAGTGAGACCTCCATATCTGCACCACTACTTGCATCCAAGGAAAGCTTTTCAGCCTCTATAGTATTGACTGTAACCAATTCAGCGCCGCTGGAGCTTGCCAAAGCAGTAATATTGGGCAAGGATACATGTATTTTTTTAGTGGCCCGCCCAATGTTCTCAATTGCATGGACCGTGAGCTTCCCATTTTTTATATCGGTACCTATTAGATCAATAATGTTTTCATCTGCTTCCACAACAATTTTAAATTCCTTGGATTGGGTTACATAAACATCCAAGCCTTCAGAGGCAGAAATCACTGTAAATTCTTCAGAAACATTTCTACTGTCCTCTACAACGATACCATTGCCTTTCTTGCCTTCACCAAAATTAATGTCGAAGGCACAGGAGGAGAGGAAGAGTGCTAAGATTATAGCGATTGTAATTCTTGCTAGTGTTGTCATGATTGTTTTTTTTAGTTGATTAAAGGTCTATTTTTTGATTGATTTTAAATATTCAAGATAACTGAGTTGTTATAAAAGGATGATGAACCGTCTCTTGGCTAGTTGTCATCAGACTTTATTTGTACTCCTTTTTCATTGATCTTCACACGGATTTTGTCATCCTTATTCATAATGTCAATGTCCACACCATGCTCATCAATTTTAATATGTCCATTTTGGTCCCCATTCATTTCTCCATTCATGTCTTCAGGACAATCCAAACATTGCAATACATCATTGCTGTTTATTTTCCAGGTATAATTGAACAGATCTCTTCGATTTAAATCCCGATCGTTTTCCGTGCCCCAACCCATGTGATATTGAGTAGATTTATTTAGGGCGAGAGGGGTATTCACCGGAACGTAAATGGTTAAATAAACTTGTTGGTCCCTTACTTTGTTTTCCGAAGGAGTAGTCAAAAAATTGTCGAGGAAAAGGTTATTTCCCTGGACGGTATGGCTGTAATTTATTTTATCGGCCCTTCGTTTGGCATTTTCATAAGAACTGCCATCTGCATCTTTTCGAACTTTAATATGGATCAAGGAGTCCTCGGATTTTTTAATATCAAAGCGGACATCTTCCGTATATAACAGTCGGTCCCCGTTTTCATTGAAGGCAACAGACATTCCATTAAAACCACCATTTTCCACTTGATCGTATAAATCCGAACTTTTCATGGATATCATTAAGGTATCAAGGTTATTTTCAAATTGCAACTGTTCCAGTTCTGAGGTGCTTCCGGTGAAGGCACGGGCAGATGCCTGTTGTACACCAAGTACGGTTAACCCAATTACCGATAGCAACCATAGACCTAAAAGTGAAAATTTTATAATGTTGCCGATAGATTTCAGGTTATTGACCAATATTTTCAGTCCTAGGTACATCAGGAAGAAAAATGGAATACCGAAGGCAAAAAGGCCCAAGATGGATACCAGCCATACCGGGGCATCGGTGGAATTAACCATGTCGTAAAAATCCAATCCAGGAATATGGAACATATCCAAAATGCCTACCGTGAACATTCCTATGAAAATTCCGATCAAAGAGGTGGCACCAATAAGGATCAGTAAAACTCCAATCAACTTTCCGATTATCTTAAAAAAGAACATGATCAGGTCGCCCAGGGTATCGAAAAAGGTTTTGCCACTGCTTTTTACCTTAGTGCCCACTTTCCCATAATCCACGTTTTTTACTTTGGAGGCAACATCATCAAAACCCTCTTTTACCTTGCGTTCAATGTTACTGATGTTCACAGGTTCCCCGCGCATGTCCAATTTTTGAGAAGTTGTACCTGCTTCAGGCACTAAAATCCATAATAGGATGTAGGCAATAAAACCAAACCCTGTGGATATAGCCAAAAGGATAAATATAATTCTAATCCAAAGCGCATCGATACCTGTATAGTATTCTAGACCGGAACAAACACCACCGATAAATTTGGAGTCTGTATCACGATATAATTTTTTTACTTTATGGGTTGTACCGGTTGTTTCTGAGGGGTTGTCCTCAAAAATATCCTCATCCACCATATAGTCCTCCGGCTGTCCCATGATGTTGATGACTTCGTCCACTTCCTTTGTAGTGATCACTTGTCTCTCGTTTTCCATTTTCTCTTGGAACAATTCGGCGATTCTAGCTTCTATATCTCTAAGAATTTCGTCATTGCCGGAAGTATTTGCAAAAGAGCGCTTGATAGCCTCTAGGTAACGACTCATTTTTAGGTAGGCTTCCTCATCAATATGAAAAAGTATATTTGCGAGATTTATGTTGACTGTCTTGTTCATTGTTAGCTATTTTTTGAGTTGGTTACGAGATTTGTTGCCTTTCTAAGTTCGTCCCAGGTGGTGTCCAATTCTTTTAGGAACATCATACCTGTTTCTGTTAGGGTGTAGTATTTTCGTGGGGGACCAGAGGTGCTTTCCTCCCAACGGTAGTTGAGCAATCCTGCATTCTTTAGCCGTGTCAGCAAAGGATAAATGGTTCCCTCTACCACTAGCATCTTTGCATCTTTTAGGGTCTCTAGGATTTCAGAAGCATATTTGTCCTCCCCATTCAAAATGGATAGTATGCAATATTCCAAGACCCCTTTGCGCATTTGTGCTTTTGTATTTTCGATGTTCATAGCTTCATGGTTCTATTTAATTAACTGTTCGTTTTTTTTTGCTATACATATTTTCCGCTTTGTTTGGGAGTGATGAGTTCCCTTTGTGATAAGTACAGCTCTTTTTTTGTTTGATTGATGAATAAACTCACATGCTTTATTTTATAAAATTAATACTGATTGGATATTTAAATGTTTGTCCCTCATTGGTGCGTATGATTCCCAGGATCGTATAGACTATATTGATGACAATTAGCGCTCCTTGCGCAATTGCTGCAATTCCGAAGGGAAAAAATCCATTTCTAAAATTGAAATTGGACCCTTCTATGTTCCAATGAAAGCCATTAAAAGGATTGAAAACCATGTTGTCGACTTCAAATATATTTGGAAATGCACCGAACAAGAAGGGTATGGATAATACTCCAAGGACCAGCGCATAAAGAAGCATGCTTATTTGAAAGTTCAACACCTGTTTTCCATTATAGTCCACAAATTTGTAATCCTTTTTGTTGATGGTCCAGAGTACCAATGGTAGTATTATATTTCCAAAAGGAATAAAATACCTTGAAAAAACAGATGCATGTATAAATGCAGATAAATTTCTTTCGTGTTTGGTCAGTGTGTCTGTCATAGCCTATTAGTTTCTTATGCAAATATATGTCTTTTAAAAGGTATTATGCAAAACATAGTACTATAATTTAACATTAAATTAACAAAATTGTTTGGGGTTTAGTTCTAGGATGATGGCTTTAAGGCCAATCATTCTGGGGGATTTTATAGCACAGGATTTCAATTTTATATATTTTTAGAAAAAATTAAATCTCATGACCATTAGCCCTAAAAAGTTCAACACCTTTACTTTTTTTAAACTCCCTGCCGCTTGGTGGAGTGGAGTTCGATTACGTCATATAGACAAGGAAAGGGCCTTGGTAACGGTAACCCATAAATGGTTCAATCAAAACCCTTTCAATTCCATGTTTTGGGCTGTTCAAGGAATGGCTGCTGAATTAAGTACGGGAGCAATGGTCAGTGACCAGATAAGGGATAGTGGGAAGAAAATATCTATGTTGGTGGCCAATAACAAGGCGAATTTTTCTAAAAAGGCTACCGGCAAGATAACTTTTACTTGTGAGGATGGTGTCTTAATTCAGAAGGCATTGGACCATACTATAGCTACAGGGGAGGGCCAAACTTTTTGGATGAAATCTGAAGGGAGAAATGAGGACGGAATGGTCGTATCTACCTTTAATTTTGAATGGACGGTTAGGTTGAAAAAGTAGAGTTCTAGAGCCCTAAATCACAAATGGGATGTAACATTATTGATTTTTTTACAACCAATAAACAATAATAGAAAAGTATTTAAAAAATGAATGCACACGAAATAGACTATCATATATTTGGGGAGGAAATGCAATATGTGGAAATAGAATTGGATCCACAGGAGGCAGTGGTAGCCGAAGCTGGGAGTTTTATGATGATGGACAGCGATATTAGAATGGATACCATTTTTGGGGATGGATCCAATCAGGATAATGGTGTCTTGGGAAAACTTTTTTCTGCAGGTAAAAGATTGTTGACAGGGGAAAGTTTGTTTATGACGGCCTTCTTAAATACTGGATATGGTAAAAAAAAGGTAAGCTTTGCATCGCCCTATCCAGGAAAGATCATTCCTATAGACCTCACTGAATTTGGGGGGCGCTTTATTTGTCAAAAGGATGCTTTTTTATGTGCCGCAAAAGGGGTGTCCATTGGAATAGAATTTTCTAAAAGACTCGGAAGAGGCTTATTTGGGGGCGAAGGTTTTATCATGGAAAAACTGGAAGGTGATGGCCTGGCCTTTGTACATGCCGGAGGTACAACAGCAAAAAAAGTATTGGGAGTAGGGGAAGTTTTGAAGGTAGATACGGGATGTATTATTGGTTTCACCAAAGATGTTGATTACAATATTGAATTCATTGGTGGAATAAAAAACACTGTTTTTGGTGGAGAAGGCTTGTTCTATGCCACCTTAAAAGGTCCAGGAACGGTCTTTGTACAATCCTTGCCCTTTAGCAGGTTGGCCAATAGGGTTTGGGCAGCTGCTCCCAAAGGTGGTGGCAAAGACAGGGGCGAAGGAAGTATCCTTGGTGGCCTAGGGGGTTTATTGGACGGTGATAATAGATTTTGACCAGACCAAGAACTTCACCAATACTACAAATAATTACAATGCCTATAATTAGTTACTACAAGAGCACTCCTTATGAATTTTAAAATACTGTTTGCTTTTCTTCGCGATTTAGAGAAGAACAATTCCAAAGAATGGATGGATGCCAATCGGAAGCGTTATCACGATGTCCGTGATGGTTATATCTCTTGGTTGGATGATCTAAACCGAACCTTGGAGGCAATTGATAAAGACTATTATTCCACTCCTGGAAAGAAGGGGATCAACCGCATTAATAATAATCTAATGTTCCATCCCAATAAACCTGTTTATAAGGACCACTTTGGCGCTGGATTGGACAAGGCTCCCAATACTGCAGATTTTTATATTCAGATAGGCATCCGTGATTCTATGTTGGCCGGTGGGTTTTGGCGCCCAGATTCAAAAACACTACAAAGTATTAGGGATGGCATTGATTATGACGGGGAAGAATTTAAAAAGATCATCC
>JBLGAT010000129.1:0-5972 GCA_047612485.1 Psychroserpens sp. | reverse complement strand
GGAGCACCTCAATAAAATAGCGCCCCGTGTCATGGCCGTATTGGATCCGGTTAAATTGGTCATTACCAATTATCCCGAAGGTGAAGTAGAATGGCTTGAAGCGGAAAACAACCCGGAGGACGAATCGACAGGATCCCGTACGATACCTTTTTCCAGAGAGCTTTACATTGAACAAGATGACTTTAAGGAAGAGGCCAATCGTAAGTTTTTTAGGTTGAAACTGGGTGGTGAAGTGCGCCTTAAAAATGGATATATCATAAAGGCTGAAAGCTGCACGAAGGATGCAACTGGTAATATTACTGAAATACAGTGTACCTATGATCCAAAAAGTAAGAGTGGAAGTGGTACCGAAGAAAGTCTTAGAAAAGTAAAGGGGACATTACATTGGGTCTCGGTTGCACATGCAATTCCTGCAGAAGTGAGGTTGTATGACCGCCTTTTTACAGACGCAACCCCTGATGCACATAAAGAACAGGGTTTTATGGATTTCATAAATCCCGATTCATTGGATATTGTAACCGGCTTTGTAGAACCCAGCTTAAAGGAAGCACAAATTGGAGATATTTTTCAATTCCAACGTTTAGGCTATTTTAATATTGAAAAAGACGCAACCCCAGAAAAACTAATCTTCAACCGAACGGTAGGGTTAAGGGACACCTGGGGTAAGATCCAGGAAAAAGAATAACATAGCTTATCGCTATCCCAATCAACATACCAATTGTTATTTTCTATTATGAACAGTCCGTTATAAGCCCCTTGTAGGGGCTTTTTGGTTTCTACTGTCCCAACTATGGTTTTTGTTATATTAGTTTATTTAATAGATTAAAATGTGTATTTTTAGAATAGGGTCAAAAGTTTTATGGATGGCATCAATCATCCTGTCCGTTCTGTATTAATATTACCCTTATAAGGACTTCAGTGTCTTGTAATTTGTACACTATAGATAAATTTCGATTTAACCGAACCTTAACAACGAATGTAACAATTTGATTGTACCTTTTACTCAAGTAGAATATTAACCATTAAATTTAAATATATGTCAGACAATACAGGAAATACCTTGTTAGCCCTATTAACAGGGGCAGCGATAGGAATTGGAGTAGGAATACTTTACGCGCCGGAGGAGGGTAAAAAGACCCGAAAGAAAATAAAGAAAAAAGCGATGGATACAAAACATGATGTAACAGATCGCATCTCCCATCTAACAGAAGAACTATCCAAAACAGCAGATGCCAAAAAAGCGGACTTCGAACAGACTTTGGACAAAACCATTTCCAGCATGAGCTATAAGGCAGATGATATTATTGTAACTTTGGAAAAGAAATTGGAAGAGTTAAGGCAGAAAAATTCCGAACTACAGAAATAGGCGCCTATGGCTTTTGAAGAATTAAAAGAAAATCTTTCCGAAGCGGATACAAACGCCAGGGCCTTTGTAGAGCATAGCAGGGAATATTACCAACTTAAGACCTTTAAGGTTTTAATGAAGGGCATCACCTCACTGATTAAAATGTTGCTATTGGGCGCAATTGTCCTATTGGCTCTTTTCATACTGTCATTTGCAGCTGCCTTCGGAATTGGACAGGCCTTGGATAACACCTTTTTTGGTTTCTTATGCGTTGGTCTCTTTTATATACTAATAGGTATAGTGGTGTATGTGTTCAAAGACAAATTGAATAAGCCGCTATTGGAGAAATTTTCTGAATTTTATTTTGAAGAGATATGATCGCCAAGAAATACAGCTCCTTTGAGGAGATAGACAACCGTTTGAAAATCTTAAGATTACAGAGAGATATCAGCAGTGAATCTTTAAAATTAAATCTTAAAAAGTCCAAAGAAACTTTTTACCCTTCCCACGTTTTTGGAGAATTTAGCGGGGTACTACAAAAAATACTATTGGGCTTTGTTCTCAAGAAAATCTTAAAGAAGTTCACTTAATACCGATAAAAATTAAACAAATTAAAACCCCATCTAATAATGCTGTCAATGCAGATTAGATGGGGTTATTCTTTTCTAATGGTCCGTTCTAGCCCTTCCTAGTCTTTTTAGTTTCTTTTGGAACAGTAATTTTGTTTTTCATAGATTCTCCAATCATATTGCTAGCCGTAAAGGAAGCTACCATATTGTTGAGCATGTCGCTACCGGCCTGTGGTGAATTAGGCAATAGGATCAGGTTTGTATTTGTAGCCTCACCAATGGATTGTAACGTGTCATAATGTTGGGTAACCACAATTAGAGCCGAAGCTTCCTGGGAATTGATGCCAACCTTGTTCAGTACCTCCACAGATTCTTCCAAACCGCGTGCAATTTCACGTCTTTGATCTGCAATACCCTGTCCCTGTAACCTTTTGCTTTCCGCCTCGGCCTTCGCCTTTTCTACAATGAGTATACGAGCAGCATCTCCTTCGAATTGTGCCGCAATTTTTTCCCTCTCAGAAGCATTAATCCTATTCATTGCCTCTTTTACCTGGGCATCTGGATCTATATCCGTGACCAAGGTCTTAATGATGTCGTACCCGTAATCGAGCATTGCATCTTGTAATTCGGTCTTTACTGCAATGGCAATATCATCCTTCTTTACAAATACATCGTCCAATTTCATTTTTGGCACCTCGGCCCGCACTACATCAAAGACATAGGAGGTTATCTGATCATGTGGATATTCCAACTGATAGAAAGCTTCATACACTTTATCTTTTAGGACCACATATTGTACGGATATCTTTAGTTTCACGAAAACATCATCCAATGTCTTGGTCTCCACAATCACATCCAATTGTTGGATTTTTAGCCCCATCCTTGCAGAAATTTTATCAATTAATGGAATTCTCATTTGTAAACCAGATGTTCTAATGCTATGAAATTTCCCAAACCGCTCAATGATTACCGCGGTCTGTTGTTTTACTGTAAAAAAGGATGAAAAAAGAATAACCAAACCGATAAATAACAACGGTATTAATAAGAAACTGCCCATATGCATTTGTTTTAAATTAGTTCTATGAATTTACAAAACCCACCTCAGTATCAATAGCAAAAATCAATAATTTTCACAATGCCCCTTTCAAATGGAAATTAGGTATCCAGGGCCATTACTTGGTCAAATCAACAAAAAACCCTTTGTTTAAGGGAATTTATAATTTACAGTATGATACCCATTATGTAAGGTTGGTAATTGCACTATTTATACGGGCAATTGTTTCTTCTTTGCCAATCAGCCCTAGAATATCAAAAACATGTGCTCCTTTCATATCTCCAACAAGCACCAAGCGTAAAGGGGGCATTACCTTTCCAAAGGATAGTCCGGCTTTTGCAATCCATTCCTTTACCAAAGCCTCCACATTTTCAGATGAGAAATCTTCAATGCCATCTAATACGTTAATAAGTTGTTTCAATATTTCTGGAGTATCCTCCTTCCATTGTTTTTTAACCACTTTTTGCTCATACATGGTGGGAGCCTCAAAGAAATAATCTCCCAATTTCCAAAACTCTTTTACAAAAGTGGCTCTTTCTTTTATTAAACCTATTATGCGAATAATGTCATTTAAGTCCTTTTCTTTTATGACATTAAGATATGTCTCGCTTAATGTGTTCCTAAATAAAACTGCCAGTTCTTCATCGCTCCTTTGTTGTAAGTATTGATGATTGTACCATTTGGTCTTTTCGGGATCAAATCTTGCTCCAGACTTATGGACCCTTTCTAAAGTAAATGCCTCCGTAAGTTCCTCCAAACTGAAGATCTCCTGTTCTGTCCCTGGATTCCAACCTAAAAGCGCTAAAAAGTTTATCACCGCTTCCGGAAAATAACCTTCCTCACGATAACCGTTGGTTTCATTCCATGATAATGGAAAAATCGGAAATCCCAATTTTTCACCGTCTCGCTTGCTCAATTTTCCTTTCCCTACCGGCTTCATGATCAATGGTAAATGGGCAAATTCTGGTGCGTTCCAACCAAAGGCATCATACAATTGTTGATGTAGCGCCAAAGAGGGCAGCCATTCTTCCCCACGGATTACATGTGAAATTTCCATAAGGTGGTCATCCACTATATTAGCCAAGTGATAGGTAGGCATTCCATCACTTTTGAACAAAACCTTATCATCCAATACATTGGTGTCAATTTCTATGGATCCTCTTATTATGTCTTGTAAAGAAAGCTTTTGATCCTGAGGAGATTTAAAACGGATTACATAATCCATTCCCATACTTAAGTTGTTGTCAACTTCCTCCTTGGACAGGGATAGGCTATTATTTAGTTTTTCCCTATTGTGCCAATTGTAAATAAAGGTCTTGCCACTTTCTTCATGGTCCTTTCTATGGGAATCCAATGCTTCAGTGGTGTCAAAAGCATAGTAGGCATGGTCCCTGGCAACCAATCTCTCGGCGTACTCTTTATAAATATGCTTTCTTTCGCTTTGTCTATATGGCCCATATTTACCCTCTTTTCCGGGACCTTCATCGTATGGGATATTACACCAATTTAGGGCGTCTACGATATATTGTTCCGCTCCCTCCACATACCTGTTCTGATCCGTATCCTCTATACGGAGCACAAAATCTCCTTCGTGCTTTTTAGCAAATAAGTAATTAAAAAGCGCTGTTCTGACGCCCCCTATATGTAATCCTCCGGTTGGACTAGGTGCAAAGCGCACACGTACTCTTTTAGTCATAATAGTATTTTAACGCCACAAAGATAGGGCTTGTAATGGCAACAAAAAATAATTTAGTGTAGTAGTAGAAAACAGAATACTCAAGAAAAATTAACCTCAGTGCTTCCTTCAATAATTAAAATAATTAACCTTTTATTCTAAGAATCCTAGATGCTAACCTTCAAATTCCAATTTGTCATTTCTAATAATGCCATAGGTTTGGAACTTCTATAGGATGTCAACCCTTAAAAAGAGTGTTTATACGCCATGAAAGCGGCGTGTAGGTTTACTATTTAACAGATTTTTAAACTATAATTTTACTTAATCGGGTATCTTGGTAATAAATATAATTGATTTTGGCTGGTTTTAGTACGATTATTGATAAACTGAACCGTTTTACGAAACGGTATTATACCAGGGTACTTCTAAAGGGTACGCTCCTTTTTCTGTCCTTGGGCCTTTTTTTTATGCTCATTATTCTAGGGGTAGAATACCTGCTGTGGCTAGGCTCCAATGGTCGCCTTTTGCTATTGTTGTTTTTTATCGCCATTGAATCCTTTTTGCTTTTCAAATATATTCTTACTCCCTTATTTTATCTCTTCCGATTGAAAAAAGGAATCAGTAAAAAACAGGCATCTGTATTAATTGGCAAACACTTTCCCGATGTAGGCGACAAACTGTATAATCTTCTTGAACTTGCCGATGATCCTGCACGTTCCGAACTGCTTTTAGCCAGTATTGACCAAAGATCAGAAAACCTAAAAAGCATACCCTTTACCAAGGCTATAGACTACAAAGAAGGTTTGGTATACAGCAAATACCTGCTAATTCCCTTGGTCCTTTTTGGAACGCTCTGGTTAACGGGCAACCTAAATTCATTTTTTGGCTCTTATGACCGTGTCGTTAACTTCAAAATGGCCTATGAACCCCCGGCACCTTTTTCCTTTAAACTTTTGAACAACTCCCTTACTGTTTTGGAAAGTGAGCCCTTGAGCATACAAGTGATCACGGAGGGAAAGGTGAAGCCCCTTGAAGTCTACATGGTCATGGACGGCAAGGAAAGTTTATTAAAAATGCTAAATGGAGTTTACAACTATAATTTAAGCGCCCCTCTAAAGTCGGCTAAGTTCTATTTTATATCGAACGGTATAAAATCTCCTGTTTACGCATTAAAAGCGCTCAAAACCCCAACTATACGTGAGTTTAGCATGTCCTTGGAATATCCAAAGTACATAAATAAGCCCAATCACTTAATCAGAAGTAGCGGCAATGCCAACATCCCAGAGGGCACCAAAATCGTTTGGCGCGTAGCAGGTGAAAACATAAACA
>JBLGAT010000128.1:0-6050 GCA_047612485.1 Psychroserpens sp. | reverse complement strand
AATACTGTCGGTTCTGCCACTTCGGACTCTGATCGCCGCTAGGCATATCTTGCCAGACCAAAATGCCCAAACGATCGCAATGGCTATACCAACGAGCAGGCTCTACCTTTACGTGCTTACGTATCATGTTGAATCCGAGCTCTTTAGTCTTTATTATGTCATATTTAAGTGCTTGGTCTGTCGGGGCGGTGTATAATCCGTCAGGCCACCAGCCTTGGTCGAGGGGTCCGAACTGAAAATAGTCCTTATCATTTAGTTGCATACGTACAATCCCAAATTCATCTTTTTTCACGGAAATCTTTCGCATTCCGAAATAGCTTTTTACTTCATCAGTAACCTTTCCATCGCTAATTAGTTTGACGGATAGGTTATATAAAAATGGAGATTCCGGCGACCAAAGCTTTGCATTATCAATGGACAGCACCAGATCGCCGCCTACGGCCGCTTTGACAGCATCAATGGCCTTTGTGCCATCTAATGCCATTACCTCTACAATATCTCCATAGACAGCACCATCGACCTCGACAGAAACGGTTAGCCTGCCATTACTGATGTCTGGAACCGTTTTTAGTTTGCGAATGCTTTTTTCCGCCACTGGCTCCAACCAGACAGTCTGCCAAATTCCAGTAACGGGCGTGTACCAAATGCCTTCCGGCTCATTGACCTGTTTACCTCTAGGTTGGGGGCCATCGCTCGTAGGATCCCAAACTTTTACCGTCAATGTTTGTGGCCCATCCTTTATAAAAGGAGTTATATCAAACGAAAAAGGGATATATCCACCCTCATGGGATCCTATTTTAATATCGTTGATCCAGATATCGGCCCGCCAGTCCACAGCGCCAAAATGTAAAAGAATGTTTTTATCGTTCCAATCGGAAGCAATCTCAAAATTGGTGCGGTACCATAGTTCTTTCTCATCGCCAATATCTTTCATTACACCAGAAAGACTCGATTCAACAGCGAACGGCACCAAAATTTTTCCATCAAATTTTGACGGTGCCGACTTTCCTTTGGGTAGAATTGCATAATCCCAAAGTCCATTAAGATTTTTCCAATCAGCACGCTCCATGATAGGGCGAGGATATTCAGGCAGTACATTTTGAGGGTCTATTTTCTCGGCCCAAGCCGTTTTTATCTTGTTTCCGGCAGGTTCCCATTGAGCGGCCAACGTAGAGCAGACGAACAATGAGGCCAAAGCAATTAGTATTCTATTCATTTTGGATATGTATTAATTGGTATCTATGTTTTGCGAGGTTTAAGTACCAAAATTCCGGCCTATCTACTGTTACTTTTAGTTCCAATTTATACTACATACCATTCAAAAGCCAAGTTTATCTTATCTTGATTGTGGTTTTGCAACATTATGATGTGAGATAACACATTTTGTTGCGATATTAAAATTTAACTTTCGACAAATTATCTGTTGTTTTGAAAAAAATAGTCTCTCTTCTTCTTTTGCTTATTCTATTCCCTGTTAATATCTTACTGGGTCAAGAATTCTATTTTAAAAAATATAAGGTAGAAAACGGTCTCTCACATAATACCGTTTTGAGTTCTTTGCAAGACGAGCGTGGATTTTTATGGTTCGGCACCAAAGACGGCCTGAATCGCTTTGACGGGTATTCGTTCAAAGTTTTTAAATACGATTCGGAGAACCCTAAAAGTTTAGGCAGCAATTTTGTGGAATGCCTTCACGAATACAAAGGAAAATTATGGATCGGCACCGATAGCGGACTGTTCAGCTACGACGAGCGTTACGAAAATTTTGAGGCCGTTAACCCTTCCATGAACCTTCCGGTGCTCGATATAGACCATGACGATGAGGGCAATCTATGGTTTGTATCGGGTACTTCTTTGACCAAATATGAAGTCGAAACAAAAAAAACGACCCGTTTTGATGCCAAAAATTTCTTTCATGTGGAAGATATTACCAGAAGTTCGGATGGTGGAATTTGGGGGGTAAACGACAATTTCCTATACCAGTACCATAGTGAAACGAATTCCTTTAAGACCATCGAGATACGCATCGAGAAAGGGAATGAACTTCCTTTGCGGGTCAGTAAAATCTTTTCATTGGATGCAGCTACATTGCTATTGGGCACGCAAAACAATGGGGCCATCTCGTTTGACATTTCCACTGAAACCGCCACAAGACTACTGCCTGACACCGAGGATCCCTTATATGTTAGGGATTTTTCCATAAAAAACACGAATGAACTTTGGATGGCCACCGAATCGGGTCTTTACATATATAATTTAAAAAATGGGGCTTATAAAAACCTCAAAAAGAGTTATAACGATCAATATGCCCTTTCTGACAATGCTCTTTATTCCCTTACGTTGGATGATGAAAAAGGTATGTGGGTGGGCAGCTATTTCGGGGGAATCAATTATTACCCCAAACAATACACACATTTCAATAAATATTTTCCAAAACCCGGAGAAAATTCGATTAGCGGAAATGCGGTAAGAGAAATACAAAAAGACATATATGGCAATATTTGGATCGGCACCGAAGATGCAGGCCTGAACAAACTAGATTCGAATACCGGCATATTTACAAACTATCGACCGTCCGAGTCCGACCAAACATTTTCCCATTACAATATACATGCTATACTACCTAGGGGTAACGAGTTGTGGGTTGGCACTTTTGAGCATGGTCTCGATATTATGGACATTACAACGGGCGAGGTTATAAAGCATTATGCCAAAGGTGATGGGCACGGACTTTCAAGTAATTTTGTTTATGCACTTTACGAAGATGGTTCTAAAAATATATTTGCGGTAACGGCCTCCGGCATACAATCCTATAATTTCAAAAATGATTCATTTGCCATTCTTGATGCTTTTGCAGAAGACACATTTTTTACCGCTTTTATAAAAGACAAGGAAGGGGTGTTATGGGCAGGCACCTATTGGGATGGTCTTTATACCTTTAATCCTAGCACCAAAAAGAAAAGGGTATTCAAGCACGACAACAACAATCCCAATAGCATTAGCGGCAACGGTATAAATAGTATTTTTCAAGATAGCAAAGGCGGTATTTGGATTACCACGGAGCGTGGTCTAAGTTTTTATCAAGTGGATACTAACGATTTCAAGACATTTTCCGTCAAGGACGGTTTTCCGAGCAACGTGTTCTATTCGATAATCGAAGATGAAAATGGTAAACTTTGGATAAGCACCTCGAAGGGCCTTGTCGAATTCGACCCTGAAACCGATGAAAAACGAATCTATACCAAGGCGAACGGATTGTTGAGCGACCAGTTCAATTACAATTCTGCCTTTAAAGATGCCGATGGTACATTATATTTTGGTAGTGTCGCCGGAATGGTAAGTTTCGATCCTTCAAGTTTTAGTAAAAACGACTACCGATCACCTATCTTTATTACGGGACTTCAAATAAACAATAAAGAAGTCGAGGTTTCCGATAATGGTTCACCATTGCAACAATCCGTGATAAGGGCTGATAAAATTGAACTAAAACCTGACGAATCATCCTTCAGTATCGATTTTGCGGCCTTGGGCTACACAGCGCCTGAGACCACGGAATATTGGTATAAATTAGAAGGCTTGGACGATGATTGGGTCAATTTGAAAAGAAAGCAAAATGTATCTTTTACCCAACTTCCGGCTGGTGATTATATTTTTAAGGCCAAAGCACTGAACAACAACGGCGTTTGGAGCCAAGAGTCTTCACCCTTAAAAATCGAAGTTTTACCCGTATTTTGGAAAAGTAATTTGGCTTACTTTCTCTATCTGTGTTTGGCGGCAATATCAATATTTATAGGTTTTAGGCTTTATCATCAACAAATCAAGGCAAAGAACATTCAAAAAATAAGGCAACTGAACAACAGAAAGGAAAAAGAAATCTATGAAGCCAAGATTGAGTTCTTTACCAACATTTCACATGAAATACGCACTCCCTTGACTTTAATAAAAAGCCCGTTGGAAAAAGTGCTTCAAAAAGTACAGGAATCACCAGACATAAAGGAGAACCTATCCATTATCGAAAAAAACACTAATCGTTTATTGAATCTGGTCAACCAACTGTTGGATTTCAGAAAGACCGAGACCGAACGTATGGACCTTACTTTCGTGGAAACCAATATTTCAGCATTGTTGAAAAGTACCTATGACCGTTTTAGTGAAGCTATTAAAGACAAAGAGGTAGATTTTGAACTGAACCTTGGCAAAAAAGAAGTATATGCATTTGTAGATGCGGAAGCCCTGCGAAAAATACTCAGCAATCTTTTTGGAAATGCAATAAAATATGCGAATAAAAAGGTTCAGGTCATGATTAAAAGTGATGAAAATAGATTGGAGCTTAACTTAAAGAATGACGGAAATCTTATTCCCGCACATTTAAAGGATAAAATATTTGAGCCCTTTTACAGGGTATCAGGGGCCGAAAACCAAACAGGGACGGGAATAGGACTAGCACTCGCACGTTCTCTAACCGAAATGCACCAAGGAAGTTTGACCCTTGATACAAGCAACGGAACCATGAATAGCTTTGTACTTACACTGCCAATCCATCAGGAAAAGGAATTTAACATCCGGCCCAAAACGGAAAAAAAATTCGAAATGGAAACATCTACATTAAAGGAGAATATTGCCGACAACGGCAGGATCAGTATTTTGTTAGTAGAGGATAGTGAAGACCTGTTGGATTTTATAGCAAAGGAATTAATAGAAGATTATGCAGTGCTTAAGGCGCTTAATGGAGAAAACGCCCTTCAACTCTTGAAAGAGGAAAACATTCAACTTATTATCAGCGATGTTATGATGCCTGGTATGGATGGTTTTACGCTTTGCAAAAACATTAAAACCAACTTGGAAACAAGCCATATACCATTAATTTTGCTAACCTCAAAAAGTGCAATCACCGCAAAAATGGAAGGCCTCGAATCGGGCGCCGATGCATATGTTGAAAAGCCTTTTTCGATTAAACACCTGAAAGTACACATTGCCAACCTTATCGAAAACCGCAGGCATGTAATGAAACATTACGCAAGCTCACCCCTTGCCCATATTAGAAGCATCGCAAATACAAAGACTGACGAAACCTTTATCAAAAAATTAGACGAGGTCATCTATGGAAACATAGGCGACCATGATCTCAACGTAGAATCTTTGGCCGAGATAATGCATATGAGCCGATCTACCTTATACCGAAAAATTAAGGACATGTCAAATCTTAGCCCTAACGAATTGATTAATATTTCGAGACTGAAAAAATCTGCCGAACTATTGAAGTCAGGAAAATATAGAATCTTCGAGGTAGCCGAAATTGTTGGCTATAATTCTGCAACCAGCTTTGGTCGTAATTTTCAAAAGCAGTTTGAAATGACGCCTTCGGAGTATATTAACAAAGAAGAAGGTTAACCATTTTTAATTGTATTGCTCAAGTTAATACTATAACAACAGTTCCTGAACACATCAAAAAAATCCCGGCTTTTGAGGAATACGTTTACTTAAAGGACGAGCTTGTGAGGATAGCTGAAAAAGGCAATTTAAAGGAGCAGGCCGGTTTGATAAATTCAAAGCATGTTTTTATTCTCCGTTAGAATTAATTGTCCCCTTATTTGTCCCTTTTGAAAACAAAAAATCCGTAGATTGCTGATTGACAGTCGTCTACGGATTGTAAAAGTGGTCCCACCTGGGCTCGAACCAAGGGAACTAACTTGCTGTAATCCAATTACTTGTCAACTTATCAACTTTATGGGTATCCGAATTGTATGCCTATTAAGGGCAATAAATATAATTAATAGTGTTGTGAATATTTACTATATTGTTTCAGAATTAAACTTCAAATTAATTCATAACAAAATAGAATACCTTATGAACACAGTCAAATTTCTTGTATTTCTATTATTGACTAACCTTGGTTATGGTCAAAACAATCCCAAGGTCGAGGTTAGTTATTCTTATTTAATAGATTTTTCAAATGCACCTGAGTATAAAATCAACAGTCGTTTAATTTTAGATGGTCAAAGTTCCATTTATGAAATGGATCATATAGGCAAGTTAAATTTAGGAACTAC
>JBLGAT010000127.1:0-6279 GCA_047612485.1 Psychroserpens sp. | reverse complement strand
GAATTGTTCACGAAGATGTTTTTATACTTTTTTCATGAAAGGGCATGGAACGCCATTAACTGGGGCAAGTAATCAAGGATTGAATTTAAAGCATATTAAATCAAGGAAAATGAAGTTTACGGAACAACAGATAAAAGACCTTAACGCACAATTCAAGGGCATACCACCAGAAGAAATTATTTCTTGGGCATTTCAATATGCTAAAAATGCAGTGGTTACCACAAATTTCCGTCCTTATGAAGTTGCAATTTTACATGCGGTGACAGATATTAAAAAAAATGTTCCCGTTATATGGTGCGATACGGGCTACAATACCCCCAATACATATAGACATGCCGAGGAGTTGATAGCTAAACTGGACTTAAACATAAAGCTATACGTGCCAAAGCAAACGGCTGCGCACAGGGATGCTGTTTTGGGCATTCCAGGAATTGATGACCCTAAGCATGCCATTTTTACAGAACAGGTAAAATTGGAGCCTTTTAAAAGGGCTATGGCTGAACATAAGCCAGATGTTTGGTTCACCAATTTAAGAAAAGGTCAGACTGCCTTGCGGGATACTTTGGATATTTTGAGCCAAAGCAAAGATGGCATCTTAAAGGTGAGTCCTTTTTACTATTGGAACGATGCTCAATTGGATGCCTACCTCGCACAACGTGGTCTGCCCAATGAGCATAAATATTTTGACCCGACCAAGGTATTGGAAAACCGGGAATGTGGGTTACACACTTAAATAGAGGATAGCATAAATCAATTTTCTTGTTCCTTTTTGGAAACGGAAATTAAAAAATATATAGTTTGGAAACAGCAACATTAGATTCACAACGAACAGCAAAAAGTTCACAAACAAGGGTTTTGCAAACCAATGCCTTGGAAAATGAGGCCATTTACATCTTTAGGGAAGTGGTGGCACAGTTCGAAAGACCTGTATTGTTATTTTCTGGAGGTAAGGATTCCATTACCCTGGTCCGATTGGCACAAAAGGCATTCTTTCCTGCGAAAATACCATTTCCATTAATGCATATTGATACGGGGCACAATTTTCCCGAAACCATAGACTTTCGCGATAGGTTGGCCAAGGAGCTGGGAGTAGAACTCATTATTCGCAATGTTCAGGATTCAATTGACGAAGGAAAGGTAGTGGAGGAGACCGGAAAATATGCCAGTAGGAATATGTTGCAGACCACTACGCTTTTGGACGCCATTGAGGAATTTAAGTTCGATGCCTGTATAGGTGGTGCTAGAAGGGATGAAGAAAAGGCTAGGGCAAAAGAACGAATTTTTTCTGTCCGGGACGATTTTGGCCAATGGGATGAGAAAAATCAGCGGCCAGAATTGTTCGACATGCTGAATGGAGAAATAGAGATTGGCCAGAATGTAAGGGTCTTCCCTATCAGTAACTGGACAGAATTGGATGTTTGGAGCTATATCCAAAAGGAGGAGATTGAAATCCCGTCCATTTATTTTGCACACCAACGTAATATTTTTGAGAGGGACGGATTGATATGGTCCGCAGAGGACGGAGTTGTGTTTCGAGCGGAAGATGAAAAGGTAGCGGAAAGAACAGTGAGATTTAGAACCGTAGGGGATATGTCCTGTACAGCTGCTGTTTTATCCTATGCAGATACCATTGATAAGGTGGTTGCTGAAATACGGGAATCAAAAATTTCCGAGCGCGGTGCCCGGATAGACGATAAGCGTTCCGAGGCGGCCATGGAAAAACGCAAGCAACAAGGATATTTCTAAAGCATAGATCCGTAATCGGGAAGATGTAAATCACAAGCAATAGATAATACAAAAAAAAATCCTTTCCCTAGGAGAGGTACATAAAGGCATGGAAGTACTAAAAATAGCAACGGCAGGAAGTGTGGATGATGGGAAGAGTACCTTAATTGGAAGGTTGCTTTACGATACAAAATCACTCACCGATGATAAGTTGGAGGCCATTGAGAGAAGTAGCAAGCAGAGAGGTTATGATTATTTGGACTTCTCATTGGCTACGGACGGACTTGTGGCTGAAAGGGAACAGGGTATTACCATTGATGTGGCCCATATCTATTTTTCCACCCCTACCAAAAGTTATATAATTGCCGATACCCCAGGGCATGTAGAGTATACTAGGAACATGGTTACCGGAGCGTCTACATCCCAAGTGGCCATTATCCTGATAGATGCCAGAAAAGGGGTTATCGAACAGACCTATCGCCATTTTTTCATCAATAACCTCTTAAAGGTGAAAGATGTGATCGTTGCGGTCAATAAAATGGATCTGGTAGATTATGCAGAAGAAGTGTTCAATGATATAAAAAGGGATTTTGAGGCCTTGAATGCAAAAAGTACTTACCAAGAGCAACACGTAAGCTATATTCCAGTGAGCGCCTTAAAAGGCGATAACGTAGTAAAAAGAACGGATGCCATGCCTTGGTACCATGGAGAGACCATACTAGGACATTTGGAAAATTTGGAGGCCGCTGATGTTTACGATAAGGGACAGGTACGTTTTCCGATACAGACAGTCATCCGACCAAAAATGGATGAATATCATGATTTTAGGGGCTATGCCGGTAAAATTTATGGTGGCAGTTTAAAAGTGGGGGACAGTGTAACCGTTTTACCATCTTTAACGCAATCCAAAGTAAAGGAAATTTACTTTTTTGATAAAAAATATGATGAGGCCGTTGCCGGTAGTTCCGTTAATATAACCTTGGAGGATGATATCAATATTACAAGAGGCGATATGTTGGTAAAGAGTAATGAACTGCCAAAAATTGAAAAGCAGATTACAGCAACAGTATGTTGGATGGACAGTAAACAACTGCAGCCAGGATCTAAATACATGGTTCAGCATAACACCAATAAGGTATTGTCTAAAATAGATGCCATTAGAAATGTGGTGTCTACGGAATATACAGGGGTGCATGATGCCAACAATAAATTGGCCTTGAACGAAATTGGGGAAGTGAGTATAAAATTGAGCAAGCCTATTTATTTTGATGCCTATAAAGACAACAAATCCAACGGGTCATTCATATTGATAGACACCCAATCCAATACAACAGCAGGGGTTGGTTTTATAAACTGATCCCATGTGTAAATCAATAAAGTAAGGCGCTCTTTTTATTATTATCCTATTAAATACATAGAATAAATAGGAATATAGTAAAAACGCCAGTAATAATTAGAGAAGCGTTCCTATGCAAAGTTTTAGAACAGAAATAGAAAATCCTATAGTTCAAAAGGACATAATTGATTTAGAGGCCAAAATACGCCAATTTCAAGAAGGGAAGTTGGGCGAAGAAAAATTTAGAAGTCTTCGTTTGGCACGCGGTGTTTATGGGCAACGGCAGGAAGGGGTGCAAATGATACGTATCAAATTGCCTTACGGTAAAGTTTCTTCCAACCAATTGCGAAGGATCTGTGATGTTTCGGAAGAATATTCCACAGGGCGATTACATATAACAACAAGACAGGATATACAGATCCATTACGTGGATCTTAACCGTACCCCTGAACTTTGGTCCCAATTGGAAAAGGATGATATCACCCTGCGGGAAGCCTGTGGTAACACTGTAAGAAACGTAACGGCAAGTGAAACGGCAGGGATAGATACGGAGGAACCTTTTGATGTGTCTCCTTACGCACATGCCCTGTTCCAGTATTTTCTAAGAAATCCAGTCAGTCAGGAAATGGGCAGGAAGTTTAAAGTTTCATTTTCTGCCAGTGATGCCGATACAGGCCTTTCCTATATGCACGATCTAGGCTTTATTGCCAAACTCCAAGATGGGGTCCCCGGTTTTAAAGTGATGTTGGGTGGTGGTTTGGGCTCTCAGCCCCGTCATGCCGATGAATTGTTCTCCTTTTTGCCAAGTGATCAAATAATTCCGTTGATGGAAGGGGTAGTAAGGGTGTTTGACCGTTACGGAGAACGTAAAAGTAGGGCAAAGGCCAGAATGAAGTTTCTATTGAAGGACTTGGGTCTGGATGGTTTTAAGAAATTATTGAAAGCGGAACAAAAAGCTGTTCCCTTTAAAACATATCCTATTGATGCTACAGTCTATCCAAAAGCACAAATAGTGGATGCAAATGCACCAGAAGTAACTATTGAGAACCAAGAACCGTTTGAAAATTGGAAATCCACTAACGTAGTACCTCAAAAACAAGCTGGTTTTGTAGCCATCGGAATTAAAGTGAAATTGGGTGATTTTTATATAGATAAGGCACGTGCCTTAGCAGATTTGGTAGAGAAATACGCTGCGGGGGAAATTCGTCTCTCCCTACGTCAAAATATCCTTGTCCCATATGTAAAAGAAGCGTTGCTTCCATTTTTTTATACGGAATTGGAAAAACTTGGATTTGCAGATTCAGGTTACAATAAAGCATTGGATATCACCGCCTGTCCAGGAACCGATACCTGTAACTTAGGGATTGCCAGTAGTACCGGGATTGCAGCGGAGTTAGAGCGAGTGATTGCAGCCGAATATCCGCAGTACATTAAAAACCCTGATGTAGTCATCAAAATTAGTGGTTGTATGAATGCTTGTGGTCAGCACAACATGGCCAATATTGGTTTTCAGGGCATGTCTATCAGGACCAAGGATAAATTAGTGGCCCCGGCCCTACAGGTTTTATTGGGAGGAGGGAATTTTGGAAATGGGAAAGGATTGTTTGCAGATAAAGTAATCAAGATACCCAGCAAAAGGGGGCCAGAAGCCTTGCGATTGATATTGAATGATTTTGAAGCCAATGGCAATGGACATTCTTTTGTGGATTACTATGTGGAGAAGGGCCAGATTTATTTCTACGACTATTTAAAGCCCTTGGCAGATATTGAGAATTTGACCCAAGATGATTTTATCGATTGGGGCAATACCGAAGAATACGTCCAGGCAATTGGTGTTGGGGAATGTGCCGGGGTGGTCATTGATTTGATCGCTACCCTGTTGTACGAGTCCGAGGAAAAGATTGCCAATGCGCAAATTGCGTTGGAGGACGAAAAATGGGCTGCGAGTATCTATCATTCCTATGCCTCCATGGTCAATTCTGCAAAAGCATTATTGACCTCAGAAAATCACAAGACGAATACACATTCCGGAATTATCAAAGATTTTGATACCGTTTTTGTGTCTTCGGGAAAAATAGACCTGAGCCTAAATACTTCTTTTGAAGTCCTGGCTTTGCAATTGAACAAAAATGAACCTACTGAGGCCTTTGCCAAAGCATATATTAAAGATGCAAATGCATTTTTGAAAAAAGTGGCGGCCTACAGAAAATTGGAGTTGGAACATGTATAAAGAGCCTAAATTAACAGTAGTAGGGGCTGGGCCTGGAGATGTGGAGTTGATAACCTTAAAGGCAATCAAAGCGCTGGCATCTGCCGATGTTGTCCTTTACGATGCCCTAGTGGATCCAAAATTGTTGACGCATGCCAAGAATTCTGAGCATATTTTTGTGGGCAAGCGCAAAGGATGTTATGCCTATCTACAGCAGCAGATCAACGAACTGATTGTAAGCAGGGCACATTCCCATGGGCATGTGGTACGCCTAAAAGGCGGGGATCCCTTTGTATTTGGCAGGGGGGCTGAAGAAATGGAATATGCCGCCCAAGCTGGGTTGGCAGTAGCTATGGTCCCTGGAATATCATCTTGTGTCGCAGTGCCGGCCTCCCAAAATATACCCGTAACCAAACGAGGGGCGGCAGAAAGTTTTTGGGTGATCACAGGAACCACTAAAGACCATCGGCTATCTACGGATGTTGCTTTGGCCGCAAAGAGCAATGCTACCGTGGTGATATTGATGGGGATGTCCAAATTATCCGCTATAGTTGATCTGTTCAAGCAAGAAGGAAAGTCAGAGTTACCTATTGCCATCATTCAAAATGGTACTAGGGAATATGAAAAAGTAGGTGTTGCCAGCATAGCAACGATAGAAGCGGAGGTGGCCAGACAAGATTTGGCAAATCCGGCGATTATAATAATTGGAGAGGTAGTTAAACATAGGGCCACTATTTTAGAAGTTGCCCAAGAATATAAACAAGTAGAAAGTCAGAAGTTATGATAAAGACAGATATACTGATAATTGGAGCGGGACCTACGGGATTGTTCACTGTTTTTGAAGCAGGATTGTTAAAATTAAAAACACATTTAATAGATGCATTGCCGCAACCGGGGGGACAATGTTCAGAGATTTATCCCAAAAAACCCATCTATGATATTCCGGCATTTCCTGAAATCTTGGCTGGAGATCTTGTGAACAACCTTATGGAACAAATAAGACCTTTTA
>JBLGAT010000126.1:0-6587 GCA_047612485.1 Psychroserpens sp. | reverse complement strand
CCCATAATTGTTACAAATAAAACACAAAGTTATAAATTTAAAAAACTAAACGTTGGCGAAATCGTTGTAGTTTCACAAAATATTCGATATTTGTACTCAAATAGCACAACCTTTTTACATGGACAAAAAGAATAGGACTCTTGGGGAGTTTATCATAGAGCATCAATCGGCCTTTCAGTATTCCTCCGGGGAACTTTCCAAGCTTATTAATGCCATCCGTCTTGCAGCTAAAGTAGTGAACCACGAGGTGAACAAAGCCGGTCTGGTTGATGTTTTAGGAGCCGCTGGGGATACCAATATCCAAGGTGAAGATCAGCAAAAATTAGATGTCTTGGCGAATGAAAAATTCATTCAGGCCTTAAAAAACAGGGAGATTGTTTGTGGAATTGCCTCTGAGGAAGAGGACGACTTTATCAGAGTAAACAGTTACGACAAACAGAACAAAAATAAATATGTTGTCCTCATAGATCCTTTGGACGGTTCCTCCAATATTGATGTAAACGTATCTGTAGGAACAATTTTTTCTATCTATCGTAGGATTACACCAGTGGGAACCCCTGTAACATTGGATGATTTTTTACAGCCCGGGAAAAACCAAGTGGCAGCAGGTTATATTGTTTACGGAACATCTACTATGCTCGTATATACAACGGGCAATGGAGTGAATGGCTTCACCTTAAACCCAGCTATTGGGACCTTCTATTTATCTCATCCAAACATGGAGTTTCCTGAAACCGGGAAGATCTATTCCGTTAATGAAGGAAACTACATCCATTTTCCACAAGGCGTAAAAGATTACATCAAATATTGTCAAAAGGAAGAAGAGGACAGACCTTATACTTCTAGATATATTGGCTCCTTGGTATCCGATTTTCATAGAAACATGATCAAAGGTGGTATTTATATGTATCCCAAAAGTAGCGTGGCACAAAATGGAAAATTGCGCTTGCTTTACGAGTGCAATCCTATGGCCTATTTGGCAGAACAAGCCAATGGCAAGGCCAGTGACGGATATAGACGTATAATGGACATACAACCCAAGGAATTGCACGAACGGGTGCCCTTTTTCTGTGGAAGCCGCAAAATGGTGGAGAAAGCAGAGGAATTTATGGCACTAAACCCATAAAAAATGGGGGCAATTGCCCCCATTTTAATTAACGTGTTTTTTCTAGTTCTTTACTAGATATACATAGTCTTCAAAATCTATCTGACCTCCAAAGATATTGATAGATCTGGTGATTATCTTGTTTGCTGCTTCTGTGGTATACCCTAAACCGATGGCATATTTTTTAATCAATATCAGCTCATCATCATCGATCATGTGATCAACAAAAATAATTTTAAAAAGATCGAACAACCGCTCCAACCTTCTTTCAGAACTGGTTGGGGGATCAATAGGATATATGGTCGGTTTGTTCATAACCTCCTTATATTCCAAGTCAGTGATGTCCAATTTCTGGGCAAAGCGGTTCAATAGCTCTGTCTCTTCTGGATTGATTTCACCATCAACAGCGGCTAAAGTAGCGATTGCCGCAAAATGAGCTAAATTTTTCCTGTGCTCGCTATTATCATATAAATCTACAAAAGACATACTTCACTTATTTTTAGTAGCACAAAGATATATTTTTTTAAAAATCATTGGTTTAAAAAACATACAATTATTTTAGCATTTCCGAGGTAAAGGCTTGAATTAATCAAACCAAGTATCTTAGAAGGCACAATTCCTATTCAATCTGCGAAAACAAAAGAAATTCGTAACTTCACAATGCTATGAAAAAACCTCTTCTTCAATTTACGGGTAAGGGTATTTATTGCAGTATCGCCAAGGTATACTTGGATCCTTGGAAGCCTGTGGAACACGCCATTATTTCTCATGGACATGCGGACCACAGCCGGTACGGCCACAAGAAATACATTACGCATCACTACAATGTCCCCATAATAAAACACAGATTGGGTGTTATTTCAGTGACTGGAAAGGAGTGGGGAGAAACCTTCACTATCAATAATGTCAAATTTAGCCTTCATCCTGCAGGTCATATTATAGGATCTTCCCAAATACGGGTAGAACACCAAGGAGAAGTGTGGGTTTTTACGGGGGACTATAAAACTGAGGATGATGGTATCTCTACTCCTTATGAAATAGTAAAATGCCATACTTTTATTACCGAATGTACCTTTGGTCTTCCCGCATTTAAATGGGCACCTCAACAAAAAGTATTTCAAGATATTAACAACTGGTGGGCAACAAATAGGGACGCTGGGAAAACCTCCATCCTTTTTGGCTATAGTCTTGGAAAAGCACAGCGACTCTTAAAATATTTGGATGCGGATATCGGTAAGATATATACCCATGCCGCTATAGAAAATATGACTGAGGTCCTTAGACCCATGGTCCATTTCCCTCCTACTACCCTCATAACCAAAGACACCAAAAAAGTTGATCTGATCGGAAATATGGTTTTGGCACCACCGAGCGCACAGGGTAGCCCATGGATCAGAAAAATGGTGCCCTTTGTCACGGGCTCTGCCAGTGGTTGGATGGCCTTTAGAGGAGCTAGAAGAAGAAGGGCCATAGATAGGGGTTTCGTACTAAGTGATCATTGCGATTTTCAACAATTATTGGACAGCATAAAGGCCACGGGAGCGGAAAAAATCATATGTACCCATGGATATACCGATCTGTTTTCCAGATATTTAAGGGAATTAGGATATGATGCGGGAACTGAACAAACCCAATATGAAGGTGAACTTTCCGAAATAAGCACCTCCGGTTCGGAGGATAGCCCTGTAAATGAACTTATTAAGAAAAACTAATCCCCGAAGGCAGGCACTTGGCTAATGAAAAAATTTGCACAACTTATAAAAACCCTGGACAGCACCAATAAGACTACCCTAAAAGTGGCGGCATTGACCACCTATTTTGAAAATGCGCAAGATAAAGACAAGGTGTGGACCATCGCCATCCTGTCACATCGTAGGCCACCAAGACCCGTGAACACTACATTGCTCCGCCTGTGGGCCTCTGAACTATCAAATATCCCCTTGTGGCTTTTCGAAGAAAGCTATCATATCGTTGGAGATCTAGCGGAAACCATCGCTTTGGTCATCCCAGCCGCCTCGTCCCAAACGGAAAAAAGCCTTTCCCAGTATCTTGAAGAAATGATAGTCCTAAAGGCAAAACCGGAAGCAGAAAAAAAGGCCTACCTCTTTCAAAATTGGAAAACGATGGATTATTACGAACGCTTCGTTTTTACCAAATTGATCACCGGGGGATTCCGCATTGGGGTCAGCCAGAAATTAATGACCAAGGCCCTAGCCAAAGCCACAGACCTGGACGAGGATATATTAGCCTATAAATTAATGGGCAATTGGGACCCCAATACCACAACCTTTCAACAACTTATCATGGAAGAGCATGAGAGCGATTACCTCTCCAAACCATTCCCTTTTTACCTGGCCTATGCCCTAGAGGATACCGTTGTCAATATTGGTAGTGTAGGCGATTGGTATGTAGAACATAAATGGGATGGCATCCGTTCACAGGTCATCGTAAGAAATAACGAATTGTTTGTCTGGAGTCGTGGGGAAGAATTGGTGACAGACAAATACCCTGAGTTTAATCCCTTTATTGGGGAAATTCCTAACGGAACTGTTTTAGACGGGGAAATTCTACCCTTTCCTATGGGAGCTATTGGATCTTTTAACGATCTACAGACCAGGATCGGTAGAAAAACCGTTTCAAAGGCATTGCTCCAAAAAACACCTGTCATCCTAAAAGCTTACGATATATTGGAATGGGAGGGGAAAGATATTCGGAAACTGCCTTTTTTAGAAAGGAGAATATTTTTAGAGACTTTGGTCCGCCCTTTACTGGAAAACACCAACCTCCCTTTACAATTATCTGAGACCATGCAGTTCTCCAATTGGGAAGAGGTATCCCAGGAAAGGGGGCGCTCCAGGGAATTGAAAAGTGAGGGGCTCATGCTCAAACGAAAAGATTCCCCTTATCTGGTGGGAAGAAAAAAAGGTGATTGGTGGAAATGGAAGGTAGACCCACTGACCATCGATGGCGTGCTTACCTATGCCATGCGTGGCCATGGCAGACGCACTAACCTCTTTACCGACTACACCTTTGCCCTTTGGGACCAAAATGAAAAAGGCGAAAAGGAACTGGTCACCTTTGCCAAGGCCTACTCCGGACTTACCGATGCAGAATTCAGAAAAATAGATGCCTGGATCAAAAAAAACACACTGGAACGTTTTGGACCCGTTCGCAGCGTTACCCCCCATCACGTTTTTGAAATTGCTTTTGAGGGAATTGCCACTTCCAAAAGACACAAGAGTGGCGTAGCTACAAGATTTCCGCGTATTCTGCGATGGCGAACAGACAAAAAAATAGAAGATGCCAATACCCTCGAAGATTTAAAGGCGTTAATACCAGGCCCACTTAATAACCATGACTAGAGAACAGCTTTACAACATAGCCGAAGATTGGTTTTCAAAACATGGCTGGACCCCTTTTAAATTCCAAAAAGATACATGGAAAGCTTTTTTACAAGGGAAGCATGGCTTGCTCAACGCTCCTACGGGCAGTGGAAAAACCTATGCCCTTTGGTTCCCCATTATCCTCAATTACATTAAAAATAACCCAGACTATCAAACCCATCACAAAAAAGGCCTCAAAGCCATTTGGATAACACCCCTAAGGGCACTTTCCCAGGAGATCCTCCAATCTGCGGAACGGGTATCCAATGATTTGGGCACGAATTTTACTGTGGGCATACGTTCTGGGGATACCTCAAATAAAGAAAGGGTCCAACAGAAAAAAAATATGCCCGATCTTCTCATCACTACCCCAGAAAGCTTACAGCTGTTATTGGCCTCTAAGGGCTATGATAAATTGTTCGAAAATTGTTCTGCCATCGTAGTGGATGAGTGGCATGAATTATTGGGCACTAAGCGTGGGGTTCAAATGGAGCTGGCACTCTCCCGATTAAGAACTGTCTCCAAAGACATTCGTATTTGGGGTATTTCTGCCACCATTGGGAATTTGGAACAGGCGAAAGAGGTACTTTTGGGCACTAATGGGGAAATTCAGGGGAATTCGGTTTTGATAAAGGCGAAGCTGAACAAAAAAATTACGGTAAAGAGCATTATTCCCAAAACCATGGATACATTTCCATGGCGAGGGCATTTGGGACTGCATTTATTGGAGGAAGTTGTTCCCATCATCAATGCTAGTAAGACTACCTTGCTGTTCACCAATACCAGGAGTCAATGTGAGATTTGGTTCCAAAAAATACTGGAACTTCATCCGGAATATGCTGGGGAAATAGCCATGCACCATGGGAGCATCAATAAAGAAACGCGACTTTGGGTAGAGCAGGCCATCCGTAATGAAGACCTTAAGGCAGTGGTCTGTACCTCCAGCCTAGACCTAGGGGTGGATTTCGCCCCCGTAGAAACCGTTATCCAAATAGGGGGACCAAAAGGGGTGGCCCGATTTTTACAGCGGGCGGGCCGCAGCGGCCATAGACCCGGGGAAGAAAGTGTGATCTATTTCTTGCCCACCCACGCCATGGAGCTCATAGAAGCTTCTGCCCTTCAAAGGGCGGTAAAAGACCAGGTTGTTGAAGATCGTTTGCCCTACCTCAACAGTTATGATGTACTGGTGCAATACCTAACAACTTTGGCCGTATCCGATGGGTTTTTTCCCGATAGGATTTACAAAGAAATCAGTGAGACCTTTTGTTTTCAAGCCATAACCAAAGAACAATGGCAATGGATGTTGAACTTTATTGTTCTGGGAAGCCAAAGTCTACAGTCCTACGACGAGTATAAAAAAGTAGAAATAGAGGAGGATGGCAGGTTCAAAGTAAATGACCGAGGGGTTGCCATGCGCCATCGTTTTCAAATTGGGACTATTGTGGGCGATGCAAATTTAATCGTCCGATATCAAAAAGGAGGGTATATCGGTTCCATAGAGGAATTTTTTATCTCCAAACTGAACCAAGGTGACGTGTTTACATTTGCGGGAAGAAACCTGGAATTTATCCGCATAAAGGATATGCAGGTACACGTGCGCAATTCTTCCAAAAGAACCAAAAAAGTCCCTAGTTGGATGGGTGGGAGGATGAGTTTTTCAGCCCAGATGTCCGAACTACTTCGTGAAGAGCTTTATGCCGCCAATTTGCCATCTGCCAAACTTTCCAAAGAAATGAAGGCCTTAGAGACCATTTTTGAGCGTCAAAGATTGGAGAGCATCGTTCCCAAGCCCGATGAATTTCTTATAGAAACCTTCAAAACCAGAGATGGGTACCATTATATTTTTTATCCTTTTGAAGGCCGGTTTGTGCATGAGGCAATGGGCAGTCTATTGGCCTACCGCATCAGTCTTTTGTCTCCCGTAACCTTTTCCATTGCCTTTAACGATTATGGGTTTGAACTGCTCTCCGACCAACAGATTGATATGCAACAGGTCTTGGACAACAACCTTTTCAGTGCCCTATTTTTATTGGACGATTTGCAAAAAAGTTTGAACGCCACGGAAATGGCAAGGAGAAAATTTAGGGATATTGCCGTGA
>JBLGAT010000125.1:0-6630 GCA_047612485.1 Psychroserpens sp. | reverse complement strand
AGGGCATTGATCAATGCTTTGGTGTTTACCAACGCACCACGGGCCGTATTGATCAAAAGGGCACTTTTTTTCATGGCTTTTAATTGAATTTCATCTATTAAATAGTGTGTATCATGGGTCAATGGAACGTGCAAACTGACAACGTCGGATTTTTTGAGCAATTCTTGTAAATCAACGTAATTGACATTATAATTCTTGAATAAAGTCTTATCATGGACAAGGTCGTTCGCCAAAATGGTACATCCAAACCCATGCATGATTTTTGCCATAATTGCTCCAATTTTGCCAACACCTACAATACCTACTGTTTTCTTGTGCAGATCGAAACCTAAAAGATCATCTTGTAAAAAGTTATATTGGTGCACTTGTGAATTGGCCAGAACAATTTTCCTATTGAATGCAAATAGTAATGCCACTGCATGTTCTGCAATGGCGTAAGGCGAATAGTCAGGGGCATTGGCAACCTTTAACCCAAAACGTTTGGCGCATTTAATATGGATATTGTTGAAACCGGCAGATCGCAAGCTTATATACTTAACCCCAAAGTCCCTTAATTTCTCTAAAACGGTTAAGGATGCATCATCGCCGGAAAATATCGAAATAGCATCGAAACCTACCGCCTGTTGGGCCGTTTCCGAATCAAGGGCTTTATGGGTAAAAACTACATGATGGTTATTTTTATTGGCTCTTTCTAAAAAAGGCACTTCAAATTTCTTAGCACTATAAACCAGTAATTTCATTTTTTCCTACTTTTCTAAATATGATATCTTGTTCTTCCAGGGCCAATACAATCAGTTTTATATAATCGTCAATGGTTTTCTTGATGTTCTGGGGATCTGTAATATCTATGGTGCCCCTCCATATCAGTTGGCGTTCCTTACCTACACAGATACAGTACAAGGAGGTCTCCGCATGGTACACCATAAACTCATCATAATAATCATCTCTGTAATAAATATCCTGATGCTCTAAATAGTCGTCCCTGAACCTGCCATAAACACCGTCAACTTCGGACAACCTCTTCCTAAATGTCTTTTTGCTTTCATAACCGGTGACCTTGGTAAACAATATGGCATCAAAATCTCGTTCTATAAGCAAATCCTCAACGGCTGCTATCTCTTGTTCCGACTTTTCTGAGGAAGTAAATTCCACATCAAAAAGATCCAAACTGCGCATGGCCTCTATTTTCCTTTTCGTAAATTCCTTGGTCAATTTGGTCTCAAAATCCACTCTGGCTTCCTCATTCTGGGTCATGCCCACAATGAGTACCTTATTGGCATCAAAAATCACTATATCCGGACTCTTCCAATTCTCCACCAATTGAATGGAGGAACAACTGGAAAGTAACAATCCCAGTACTATGACTATTTTTTTCATCTTTATTTTTTTATATGAAATTGGGCTAAAGGCAATGGCAATCCCCCTTTTCAAGGTTTTCTCTTTTTCAGGATTCCGCCGGCGTAATTGAAGATTTCCGATTTAAGCAATTGGAAGTTCTCCAAAAAACTCACCACCTCGGCTTTAATAACCTCATGTTTCTGATAATACCCTAAATCACAGGCGTAATCGGTACATTCCAACATTCCTCCTAAATCTTTCCGATGTTTATCTATTACTTTAAATACCTCTACCTTGCGTTCCTTGTTCTTTTTTATTTGAGCTTGATATTTTTGCAACCTTTCGAACAGGTTGGGAGTGTTGGGTTCAAAAAGGTATGAATTCAATAAATTTTCAATAAAGGTAACCTCATCTGTTACCAGATATAGGGATGACTTCCAATTCAGGGATTCTGCGTACAGCAATTCTACCTTTTTTTCTTGAGCTGAGCTTATATTACTTTTTTCCATGGTGCAGGTTAAATCTACGGGCAAGATATTACCCGCATCCCATTATAAAAATGACAAAAGTCATACCCCTTAAACTTAGATCACAATTTCCACCACCTCATATAGTTTGGGGATGTGCACATTCCATCCATAACAATCCATTATTTTTATCCTAAAGGCGTCCAATGCCGTGGGTTCCCCATGAACCAGGAAGACCTTTTCCGGAATGTTTTTAATCTCCTTCAACCAATCCATCAGTTCCTGCTGATCGGCATGGGCGGAGAGACTTTCCAAATGTGCTACTTTGGCTCTTACTTCATGGTATTTACCGAAAAACTTAAGCTCATGTGCGCCTTCCAACAACTGCCTACCCCTTGTTCCCTCTGCCATATACCCCACTAAGAGAACCGTGGTTGAGGGTTCATCTATCAACTGTTTTAAATAGGTCAAAACCCGTCCTCCGGTAACCATCCCGCTCCCGGCAATCACAATCTTAGGTCTGGGATCATCTATGGTTTTCCACGTATCCTTATAGGAAGTAATGATATTTACATGGTTGCACATGGCGCGGTATTCACTCATGGGTAGTTTATGCCACTGCGGATAATTTTCAAAAACGGAGAGCACATTGTTTCCCATAGGGCTGTCTACAAAAATGGGGATGTTTGGAATACGGTTTTTCTTGTAAAGACTCCAGAGCAGATATAGCAATGATTGCAATCGTTCCACGGCAAATGATGGGATGATGAGATTGCCTTTTTTACGAATGGTTTCTTCGATGAGACCAATGATGATGTCTTCCACATTTTCCTGTGGATGCAATCTATTACCGTAGGTACTTTCCACAAAAAGGAAGTCGGCCCATTCTGGGCTCTCGGGTGCATTTAATAGAGCATCCGCATTCCTCCCGATATCACCCGAGAAGACAAATAGTTTTCCAAAAATTTCCAATTCAATAAAAGTGGCCCCAATGATATGTCCATTGTACCTCAACCTGTATTTGATATTTTGGGATAGGGATATCCATTGGTCCCTTTCTTCGGCCTGGAACAAGTCAATTGCCCTTTCTGCCTCTTCCAAGGTATAGAATGGCAATGCTGGATCATGGGAACTGTACCCTATTTTATTGGCCTGTTCCGCCTCCTCTTCGTGGATTTTGGCACTGTCCCTCAATATAATGGCAGTAATGGACAGGGTGGGAGCAGTACCTATTATTTTACCATTAAATCCTTCTTTGACCAATCTAGGTAGGTACCCCGTATGATCCAAATGACCATGGGTGAGCAGAACCACTCCTATATTTTCTGCTTCTATTGGCAATGGTTGCCAATTGTGAAGACGCAGTTCCTTAAGCCCTTGGAACATTCCACAGTCTATCATGATATTCATCTCAGGGGTTTCCAAATAATACTTAGAGCCCGTGACCGTACTGGCCGCACCCAAAAAATGTATTTTTATACTCGCCATACCCCGATCTTAAGAATTGCACAACAGTTCAATCTCTTTCATTATTTTTATTTTTCGCGAATCAGAAATACCAAGGTGGTCCAGAAAAAATTTGTCGTGGAGCAACTGCTGACAAAGCACCACATCCCTACTCAACAAAAATTGTTTTTCACGTGAGCTTAGCAATGTAGACACGGTGATGGGATACAGTCCCAATCTGTCTATGCGGTCTTTTAGTCCATTGTCCTTTGGATAATCCCAACTCAACAAATACAGACCGGCACATTTCCCATATAGGATAGCATCTTCCGTAAAGCGTGTATTTGTCGCTACCCAACCAACATCGAATACCAAGTCGGAATTCTTCTTTGTGTCCCAATGCTTTTTTACGTCCATATATCTAGAGTGAATGTACAAGGGGACCTTTACATTGCAGTTCCTCCCTTCCTCGCTGTGGAACTTACATTCAATTATAGTGACTGCCCCGTTCTTTTGGGCAAAAATATCTATTTCATGTTTTATGCAAATACCGGTCATCACCTTTCCTACTTCGGTTGTATATCCCGAGTATTCCAAAATGGCGCTCACAAATTTTTCGAAAGGATATCCTGTTGGACCAAATTCATAAATGGCCTTCTTCAGTTTGTATTTAGAGGCGTAAATGGACTGCTTCTTTTTTAATATGGCAAATGCCCTATTGTAAATTTCTTTGGTACTGATCCCTTGGTAGAGTTCATCCCGTACCCTATCTACAATAAGCTTTACCAATTCATCCTCCGCTCCGCTATGCTTTAGGGATGCTGCGAGTTTGGAGATTGAAAACTTCACCCTTTCCCCAGAAGATTTTACTATTTCCATACGTGATGTTTTTAAACCCGTTATTTTTTAATCCGTACATCAACTTCAGGAATTTTCAATAATTGCAGGGTGGCAGATGCCAAAACCACTTTTCCTTCTGTTTGTAATGCCTCCTTTTGAATGCTATCGAAAAGTTTATGCTTGGTACTTCTTCTAAGCTTATAATCTGTAATGTACCTCACGTTCACCTCAATCCAATTGTCGGTCAATTTTATGGCAACAGTAGGTTCCAAGGTGGCATTCTCTATATAATATCGTTCTACCAGCGCCCCCCATTTGGCCTTGCTAGCCTCTGCATAATCGGAGAGAAGTTCAAATGAACTATCCAAAACAATTTTCTTGGTCAATTCCACATCTGAACCATAGGTGATCAGAATATTGAGTTCGTCCCATACGAAAGGAAAGTCCATAGAGTAATTTTTTATAGGTCCCTTAAAAACAAATGCGTTACTGATCTTGACGATCCTTCCGGAATAATTGTCGCTACTGACCCATTCTCCCATTTCCATAATGGTGGTATAAATACTATCAATATCTATAACATCGCCCTTAATCCCATTTATTTCTATTCGGTCACCAGGAGTGTAGACCCGAACGGCAAAAATATAAAAAGAGCCTGCAATACTTAATATAAGCTCTTGTAAGGTAAAGGTGATGCCTGCGGTAAAGAGTCCGATAATTAGGGAGTAATCCTTAATGTTACCGGCAGTAAAAAACACCATAAAAAGAATGGCAATCAGCACATACCCAATAACCTCTATCCCCTTTTGGGTCTTGTACCTAAAGATCAAATTTTCAATCCTATTCCTGGCAATCTTTCTTAAACTTCGTATCGCTACAATAATGATCAAAACCCAAAACAACAATCGCAATATGCCAACTAAAAAAGGTTGTTGTTCCAGAAGATCAAATAGCTGTTGCATCATTTTCACATTAAATGTTAGTAAGGCACAGCCTGAATTCAGTGCTTGTAATATTCCTTTATCAAAGCTTTGATTTGATTATCGGTCATACTATCCTTTTTAGCCACTACTTTTATTTTGGAGGCAAGGGAAGGGTACCTATCTATGAGTTCTTTACCAAATTTCTCTCTGGTGATGGCCGGCCCAAAAATGGCGATGGCATCTACCTCCCCTACTATGTCCACCAAATTTTTAAAATAACTCCTCAACTGTTGTTTTTCCCGCTCCATATAGGAACTTTCCCGAACCACATCTTGGGTACCTCCCCATTTAAAGGGTGCTCTCCCACCCCCTGAAGGATGGAAAAATTCTACCTCAGATTTCAACGTCAGAAATTCTTCTTTGCCATTGGACAATTTCAATATTTTGGCTTGTTTCTTATCTAACCAAATCCCTACCCTTTCCATTTTTTCTTATTTTGAATAATCATTAAGTACCAAAATTGGGATCCTGGCATGATACCCGATATCCTTTACCAGAGGTTTGGTGAACAGGATTCCAAAAAAACTATGTTTTTTGTTTAAAAATGCAACCATATCACTGCCTCTGCTTTCGATAAAAAAGCCAATCCCTTTATGGACCTTTGTATCCGATAGGGAATGAAAACTATATTCAACATCTGCCAAAATAATTTCCAATAGTTCTTTGTTCGCTTCCTGTGCTTTGGATAATTTTGTCTCCTCCATAATATGAAGCACACGAACTGGGGTACTGTGCATTTTTGAAATATCCAATAAATGGGTGAGCTCCCTTCTTTTAAAACTGGTCTTATAATCCGTTGGAAACACAATTTCTACCGGTGGAGAGAACCTAAAACCCTCAGGTACTGACAACACTGGGCAGTCCGTTATCGCCTCCATGGTCGCAACGGTATTGGTGCCATAAATCACGCCCTTGGCCCCTGTTGCTCCTTTAGTACCCATCACCACAATATCAATGTCCTTTTTAGCAATGGTATCTTCGATGGCATCAATAAGGGAATTATAGCTAGAAATGGTATGATAAGTATGTTTGGGATTCGTAGTGTGCAATTCCAAAATATCCAACAACTTTTGAAATTCGTCCTCAGAATCCTTCTTGGCTGCATCATAGACCCTATTCCCAGGTTCCGGAACCATCATATTGTCCAAAGAATATTCATCTACCTGAAACACGTTCAAGAGGTAGAGTTCACAATGCAGATCCTTGTACATATCCAAGGCGTACCTAATTGCATTTAAGGCATTTTTCGAGAAATCTGTGGGCAATAATACTCTTTGATCCATGGCGTTGGCTTCTGTTTTAGGTACATGTTAAAAATAGAAGCAATGCAAAAAATAATCTATGATAAATATCAGTCTTAAAGAAAAAGCGGGGAATTCTATGGGATGATAAAAGTCAGTTTTCGTTTTTTTTGTATTTTAATACCTTTATAAGAAAACACACCACAAATGAAAAGCAGTTTTAAAGACATCATTAAATCAGAGACCCCAGTATTGGTCGATTTTTATGCGGACTGGTGCGGCCCCTGCAAGACGTTGGCGCCGATCTTAAAACAG
>JBLGAT010000124.1:0-6848 GCA_047612485.1 Psychroserpens sp. | reverse complement strand
CTCCATATATAGACAGTTCCGTGCTTTCTAGAAAATGGATCAGATCTGTATAAAATATATTTACCCTTCCCACAGACCCCATGGTGGCCTGTAACGTTTTTGGATTAAAACAATCCACGGTGTTCAGGGAACACACCAATTGATCAACCCCGAACCAATCGCACAAACGTATGATAGTCCCCAAATTGCCAGGATCCCTCACATCGTCCAAAACCACGACCCAGTCGGTGATTTTTAATTCCCTTTCCTTAGGAAAATGAAAAACTGCCAAAATCTTATTGGGCGACTTAAGACCGCTCATTTTCTGAAGTTCCGATTCCGAGATGAGCTGTACCTGCTCTGTATCCTGCAGCAAACCAAGATCTGTGACATAAATCCCGTATACCTCAAAATCTGAATCCAACAACTCCCGGACCAACTTTATACCCTCTGCAACAAACAACTTATGTTCAATTCGGTGCTTTTTTTGCTGTAGGTTTTTTATAAATTTTATTTGGCTTTTAACAACCATACAAATAATGTATTTTTGAACTCTATGAAGACCCTTTTTAGTTTAAAAAATCACAGTGCAAAAATAGGTTTATTATTGCTAGGTATCGCAATTACCTCTTGTAATGCACTTAAAAGGGTGGCAGACGACGAACTTTTATTGACCAAGAACAGCATCTATGCCGATGAAAAAAAAGTCTCCAATGAGGATGCCCAAAGTCTTATTGTACAAAAACCAAACAGCACCCTTTTTAAATATCCATTGAGGTTACATCTCTATAATCTGGCGAAGAAGGATCCCGATTCCTCCTATCAAACTTGGCTCCACAAAAATGACAAAAGAGAAGAACGACTCAATAATCTCTTGTCCAAAAAGCAAGTGGCAAAACTTGGTGAATCCTTTATGGTAAAAGGGTATAGTGAATGGTTTAAAAAAATTGGGGAAGCCCCGGTAATCATAGATACTTCCAAAACACGGAAGTCCTTGGAGCGCTTAAAGGCCTATTATGGCGGCAAAGGGTATTTCAATGCGAATGCAACCTATGTTTTAGACAGCAGCAAAAGAAAACAGCGCGCGGCTATAGACTACCAATTAACCTTGGGAGACCCCTTTATAATTGATACCTTTTCAAAAAAAATATCTTCTCCGGCCGTTGATTCCATTTACCAATTAAATACCAAGAACTCCCTGATAAAAAGCGGAAGACAGTTCAATATTTCAGATTTCAACAACGAGCGGGAACGCCTTACCAATATATTGAGAAATACCGGAATCTATGGCTTTCAGGAAAGCTCCATTTCCTATGAGATACTCAGGGATACTACCAAGGCCAGCGATGACCAAAAATTAGATGTGGAAATGAGTATCGAAGATCTCAGAAAACGCGACGAGAACACGGTGACCACTTCCAAATATTACGTTCACAGGTTCAATAAGGTCAACATTTATGCGGACTACCTTTTCAACACGAATGAAGATTCCCTACAATCCATTGATTTCAACAATTTCACCATTTATTACCAAGGAAAATTACGTTACAAACCTAAGGCGCTCACAGATGCCATATTCATCAAAAAAGATAGTGTTTACAGAGAGTTGGACAGAATACGGACCTATAGGCAGATTGCCAACCTTAATACTTTTAAATACCCGAACATTGATTTTATTGTGGATAGTACCCAGAGCAAGATAGAATCCAACATCTATCTCTCGGCAAGGCCAAAATACTCCTTGCAACTGGATACGGATGTTACCCATTCCAATATTCAATATGCCGGCTTGGCATTTAGTTCCTCCCTGGTTACGAGAAACGTATTTGGGGGAGCGGAAACCTTGAGTTTTTCCGTAAGGGGATCGGCGGGCCTTTTAAGTGACGCCTCCTTATCCAATGAGAAGTACGTTACCGAGATAGGCGGAGATATCAACCTGAATTTTCCTAGGTTCTGGCTACCTTTTTTTAACACCAAAAAGATCATCCCTTACTATATGCTGCCCCAGACCAAAATATCCATTGGGACCAGTTTCCAAAAGAACATAGGTTTGGACAAACAAACCCTGAACACTATTTACGGGTATAACTGGTCCCCTTCCGAAACCAAAAAACACAACATTGAACTGCTCAACATACAATATGTTAGGAATTTAAACCAAGACCGGTTTTACAATGTTTACAACAACAGCTTTGACCGGCTGAACGATATTGCCCTTACTGCCTTTGATACAGATCCTACAGTATCCGAATTTTTTGAAGAAGACAATCTTCAATTGAGCATCCCAGTTGGGACAAAAGATTTCACCACGGCCGTTTTGGTGGACGGGCGTTTTAACCTTCCAACAAACGATTTCAACGACGTTCGCAGCTTGGAAGAGCGAAGGATCAGGCTTACAGAAAACAACCTGATCTTTGCCGGAAACTATACGTTCACCAAAAACAACAAACAAGGCATCACCGATAACGAATTTTATCAATTTAGGATGAAACTGGAAAGTGCCGGTGCGCTCCTCTCTGCCCTAAAAAATGTAATACCATTCAATCAAAATGACAATGGAAACAATTTGGTTTTTGGGGTACCCTACTCGGAATACATAAAAACAGAATTCGATTTTATCAAACATTGGGACCTTTCCCAATCCAATGTAATAGCTTTTAGAAGCTTTTTTGGATTGGCGGTACCTTATGGCAATTCTGATAACGTTCCCTTTGTACGCAGTTATTTCGCTGGGGGATCCAATGACAACAGGGCCTGGAACGCTTATTCCCTTGGGCCTGGCACCACAGAAAATTTAAATGATTTTAACGAGGCCAACCTAAAACTGGCTTTTAACTTGGAATATCGCTTTCCCATCGCTGGGGCCGTTAAGGGTGCCCTTTTTGCCGATGCGGGCAATATATGGAACGTTTTCGATGCTCTGGAAAATTCCGAGGCTACATTTAACAATTTAAGTTCATTTGGTGATATTGCCCTAGGTACCGGTTTTGGTCTGCGTTACGACTTTACTTACTTTGTTTTTCGCTTAGATACTGGTTTTAAAACGTATAATCCGGCAGTAGAAGGTTCCAATAGATGGTTCGGGGGCTACAAATCGGGTGACGCCGTATTCAACATAGGTATCAATTATCCTTTTTAGACCTAATAATTTTATTACTTTTGTGCATTCATATTATAGAAACAAACACAAAAAAATTATGGCGCATAATATTAAACCAGGAGTTGCTACAGGTGATGAAGTCCAAGCAATCTTTAACTACGCAAAAGAAAAAGGGTTTGCATTGCCCGCAGTCAACGTAATTGGTTCTGACACTATCAATGGTGTGTTGGAAACTGCTGCCAGTTTAAATGCCCCAGTAATTATACAATTCTCAAACGGAGGAGCCCAGTTCAACGCTGGCAAAGCATTGTCCAATGACGGACAAAAAGCAGCTATTTTAGGTGCTGTAGCCGGAGCCAAGCACGTACATGAATTGGCAGCAGCCTATGGCGCTACCGTTATTTTGCATACAGATCACTGTGCCAAGAAGTTATTACCTTGGATAGATGGACTTTTGGATGCCAGTGAAAAACATTTCGCTGAAACCGGTAAACCATTGTACAGCTCACATATGATCGATCTTTCTGAAGAACCGATCGAAGAAAATATTGAAATCTGCAAAAAATATCTTGCGAGAATGAGCAAGATGGGAATGACTTTGGAGATAGAATTGGGAATCACAGGTGGTGAGGAAGATGGTGTTGACAATTCGGATGTTGATGATTCCAAGTTGTACACCCAACCAGAAGAGGTTGCCTACGCTTATGAGGAGCTTTCAAAAATAAGCCCAAGATTTACTATTGCTGCAGCTTTTGGAAACGTTCATGGGGTATACAAACCAGGAAACGTAAAACTGACACCAAAAATATTAAAGAACTCACAGGAGTATATCTCCAAAAAATACAATGTGGAGCACAATCATATCGATTTTGTATTCCATGGTGGTTCTGGATCTACAGTTGAAGAAATCCGCGAGGGTATCAGCTACGGAGTTATCAAAATGAACATTGATACCGATTTGCAATACGCTTTCCTAACGGGGATCAGGGATTATGTCCAAGATAAAAAAGACTACTTGCAGTCGCAAATTGGGAACCCTAACGGTGCCGATGAGCCTAACAAAAAATATTACGATCCAAGGGTTTGGTTGCGTGAAGGCGAAAAAACATTTGTTGCAAGATTAAAGAAGGCTTTTGAAGATTTAAATAACGTTAATACATTATAATACGCGGTAACCGTCTAAATTAAACATTAGCCTATGTCGTCTTGGTTTAAAAGAAAAGAAAAAGGAATACAGACTGCCACCGATCAGAAAAAGGACACTCCTAAAGGGTTATGGTACAAATCTCCCACAGGTAAAATTGTAGAGGCAGATGAATTGGCCAAAAACTTTTACGTAAGTCCGGAAGATGATTATCACGTCAGGATTGGCAGTAAAGAATATTTTCACATTCTATTTGATGACAATAAGTTCAAGGAATTGGACGCCAAATTAACATCCAAAGACCCGCTTCATTTTGAGGATACCAAAAAGTACTCTGAAAGATTGAAGGCCGCACAGGCCAAAACAGGTTTACAGGATGCCGTTAGAACGGGTGTTGGCAAATCTTTGGGAAAGGAAGTTGTGATCTGCTGTATGGATTTTGCCTTTATCGGAGGATCCATGGGCAGTGTGGTAGGAGAAAAAATAGCAAGGGGAATCGATTATTCCATCAAAAATAAACTGCCTTTTGTTATGATTTCCAAGTCAGGTGGGGCCCGTATGATGGAAGCTGCCCTGTCCTTGATGCAATTGGCCAAAACATCGGCTAAATTGGCACAATTGGCAGAAGCAGGATTACCCTATATTTCCTTATGTACCGATCCCACAACGGGAGGTACCACGGCATCCTATGCCATGTTGGGGGATATCAATATTTCCGAACCAGGTGCCTTAATCGGTTTTGCAGGTCCCAGAGTAGTTAAAGAAGCTACCGGAAAGGAATTACCGGAAGATTTCCAAACTGCGGAATTTGTCAAGGAACACGGATTTTTGGATTTCATTGTTCACCGAAAAAATCTAAAAACAAAGATCAATCAGTATATAGATTTGATACAAAACAATCCTATAAGAAAACAAGCATAATTAAAAAATCCCTGATCAAAACATCAGGGGTTTTTTTATACGCTTTACTTCCTGTTGAACCTTCTCAGGAAGATTTTCTCCACATCCCCGTTGGGATAGGTCAGTAATCCTTGGGCATCACAATTACCATTCCCAAAATCAAGACTGGCGGTAGCATCGTTTTTGGATATTTCCAATACGCCATTTACAATAAACCTACAGGACAATTCCCTGCGTAAAGGGGTTGCTATTTCTTTAGAGAATACGTTACCCATTTTTCCGGTATAGGTACCTTGGCCTGAAACGAGGAACACATTATCTGCCCAAAAACCGGAACCATAGCCTTCTATCCATTCTCTAGTCCTATTGCCCGTAAAGCTTGTGATACCACCATCGGGCCATACGCCACTGTAGCTGGCAATGGCATCGGACTGTGGATTACCATTGTCATTGGAGCGCATTCTTACCAAACTGGAGCTTCCTTCCACGGCCACCCCATTAAAGGTGAAGTCCTCTAGGGAAAGCCCAATGGTTTTGGTGGCCATTTCCATGTCCTTGGCATAACTCAAGAAGATAATCCCACTTAACAGATTACCATTGGGCAGTTCACAACCTTCGGCAAAATCAATGGTGGTCTCCTTGGCAGTACTGGTCACCACAGTGGTTATGGTGACACAATCGGGCAAGTAATTGGAGGTGTAATTGGCTTTTGAGGTTGCCTTAATTTCCTCCGTGGCGTAAACGTCTTCCCCGATATTGGATATTTCTTCCGAAATTAATTCCGCTTCATCGTTGGCGGTAAACTCGGCCACATCAAAAGTTGCTTCATCAGCAATGACCGGTGATTCATCTTTGGCACAGGAGGCCAATACCAATAATGCCATAAGCACTACACCTGTTAAATTCGAAATTTTGAGACTTTTTTTCATCTTGATAAATTTAATTGTTACAGATATGTCATATGTAATTCGCGATTAATTTGCTAGCTTAACAGTACGATCGTTTACCGCTCATTTCATGATAACATTTTTTTAACGTTCTGTATTATGACCTAGGTTACTTCAAAAAGTTTAATCTGTACCTTAAAAAATATAGTGGATGCAGACAGATTCTAAAAAAAATCCTATCTTTGCGCCCTGATTGAAAATCAATCACATACATAAAAATCATTAAACAATATTGGAATGTATTTATCTAAGGAAGTAAAGGCCGAGATCTTTAAAAAACACGGCGAAACTGAAACGAACACAGGTTCGGCAGAAGGACAAATCGCTTTGTTCACGTACAGAATCAACCACTTAACAGAACACTTAAAAAGAAACCGTAAGGATTTCAACACTGAGCGTTCCTTGGTAATGTTGGTAGGTAAAAGAAGAAGTCTATTGGATTATTTGATCAAAAAGGATATTGCAAGATATCGTCTTATCATCAAAGAATTGAACATCAGAAAATAATTTTAAAGGGGGAAGCTTAGCTTCCCCCTTTTTTATAGGTTGACTTCACTTTCGAAGAAAACCCATTACAAAATCCTCAAAATCAATTATTTGAGGCGAAACAAAAAGCTTGTAAATAGTTTTTCATTGGTCCAACACACAACAACAACACAACAACACAGTCCGTCTAGGTAAGACGAAAAGACCATTGTTTAACTAATCTGTAATTCGCAGGTTCTAATTAAAATTTATGATTCCAAAAGTTTTTAAAGAGGTCATAGACCTTGGTGAC
>JBLGAT010000123.1:0-6884 GCA_047612485.1 Psychroserpens sp. | reverse complement strand
AAACTTGCCCTTTTATTAGCTCTATACTCTAAAGTGTTTAGGTCTAATGTCTTAATTTCACTAGATCCATCGGCGTTTCTTATCTTACTATAAAAACCTTGGCCAGTTTTGCTTCCCAACCAATTATTTTTCATCATAGTGTCTATGAAGTCAGGAAGTTTAAAAAGTTCCAAACGCTCATCTTTTTTGCAATTCTCGTAAATTCCATTGGACACATGTACTAAAGTGTCTAAACCAACAACGTCTACTGTTCGGAAGGTGGCAGATTTAGGTCGACCTATAACAGGACCGGTTAATTTATCAACTTCTTCTACGGTAAGGTCCATTTCCTTGACCATATGAAACAAACTCTGTATACTGAAAATACCAATTCTATTACCAATAAATGCAGGAGTATCCTTGGCAACCACCGATGTCTTTCCTAGGAATTTTTCTCCATACCCATTAAGGAAATCCAATACTTCTGGAGAAGTTTGTGGACCAGGAATAATTTCAAATAATTTTAAATATCGCGCAGGATTAAAAAAGTGGGTGCCACAGAAGTGTTTCTGGAAATCATCACTTCTTCCGTCACTCATAAATTTGATTGGAATTCCAGAGGTGTTGGAAGTAATCAACGTTCCAGGAGTTCTGTATTTTTCCAAATCCTCAAATACCTTCTTTTTGATATCCAGCCTTTCAACTACCACTTCAATAATCCAGTCTACTTGGCCTACCATAGCGATATCATCCTCAAGATTTCCTGTTTGGATTCGATTTGCGAAATCTTGGTGATAAATAGGAGATGGTTTTGACTTTAAAGAAGCCGTTAAAGAATCGTTCACGAGTCTATTGCGAACCATTTTGTCTTTTAAGCTTAATCCTTTAGCTTTTTCCTTATCGGTTAATTCTCTTGGTACAATATCCAATAACAATACTTGTACACCAATATTTGCAAAATGGCAAGCAATGCCGCTTCCCATTATACCCGAGCCAATTACCGCTATTTTTTTTATATGTTTGTTCATCAATAATTAGAATTATTAGGTTGTTGAATTTTTTATATAGATCTTTTTTTCGGCTATTAATTTGTTGATTTTTTCGGTTACCTCAAAAAAGTGTTGTAGTTTTTCGTTTGGGATATTAAGCTTTAAAACCTCATTAAAGCGCATGACTACCTCTTTAGATAATTTTCTTTTTTCTAAGCCCAAGGCGGTCAAGTGTATAAGAACTCCTCTCCCGTCATCTGGATTCGGTTTCCTTTCTATAAATCCTTTGTCTTCAATACTCTTTATTATTCTAGAAAGTGAGGTTGCTTCCATACCCATTTTAGGTCCCAAGGCAGTGGAAGGAGTCCCTGTTTTTGGATCTATGCTAAGCAGAGTAAAGCCTATAGCCATCGTAGTGTCATAGTTTTTGGCCTCTTCATTATACATTTTAGTGACTGCTTGCCAAGTAGCCCTTAGTGCATAATCAGCGGTAATATCCTTCATTTTCTTTTAAATAGATATCCAAATATAATAAAATTTATTATGCATGCATAATAAATTTTATTAAAATATATAAAATGAAGGGTAAAAAATACCCCAAAGGAATTGGGGTATTTAGATATTAAATTTAACGGACATCTGGATTACCATAGATATCATAATAAAGTTTCAAATACTTTTCCTTAATTATTTTTCGCTTTAATTTTAATGTGGGTGTGAGATGGCCTTCTTCAATGGTCCATGCATCTGGAGTCAGACGGAATTGTTTTACTTTTTCCCATTTGGCAAAATGTTCATTTGCTAAGTCTACCTCTTCTTGAAATCGTTCAATAACTTTATCATTTTTGACCAATTCTTTATTATCGCCAACATGAACGTCGTGTATCTTTGCCCAATTTTTAATAAATTCAAAATCTGGCTGTATTAGGGCTGCTGGCATTTTTTCACCTTCACCTACCACCATAATTTGTTCAATAAAGCGTGACTGTTTAAACCTATTTTCTAAAAGCTGTGGCGCAACATATTTTCCGCCAGAGGTTTTAAACATTTCTTTTTTCCGATCGGTAATTTTTAAGAATCCCTCTGCGTCCAATTCCCCAATGTCCCCAGTATGGAAATATCCATCAATTAGTACTTCATTTGTTTTTTCAGTTTCTTTATAATAGCCAAGCATAATCTGAGGACCTCTAACACAGATTTCTCCATCTGGGGCAATTTTCACTTCGGTACGTTCTATCAACTTGCCAACGGTACCTACCTTAAAACCGCCATTACGCATATCGTTTACAGCGATAATAGGGGAGGTTTCTGTAAGGCCATACCCTTCCATAACACCCATTTCAGCGGCATTGAAAATACGGGCCAATCGTGGTTGTAACGCGGCACTACCGGAGCCTATGAGATATAAATTTCCCCCAAGTCCTGCTTTCCATTTGCTAAAGATAAGTTTGCGAGCCAACGCTAATTTTTGCTCATAAAACCATCCATTTTGTCCGTAGGGCTGGTATTTCAGGCCAACTTCAACAGCCCAGAAAAATAGTTTCTTTTTAATACCACTCAGTTCTGCTCCTTTAGCAATTATTTTGTCGTAAACCTTTTCTAATAATCTGGGAACCGCAGTCATAACATGAGGCTCAGTCTCTTTTAAGTTTTCGCTGATCTTATCCATGGATTCTGCAAAATAGATGCTAACTCCTCTGTATTGGTAGATGTACATAATCATTCGTTCGTAAATGTGACAAACAGGAAGAAAACTTAATGCTTTAGTTTGTCCATCAAGAATAGGCAATCGTTTTGAACTTTCCATTGCATTGCTGACAACGTTGTCATGGGACAACATAACACCCTTAGGCCTTCCTGTGGTTCCTGAGGTATATATCAAGGTGGCAAGGTCATCAGGCTGTACCGCGGCTTTAATGGCTTCAACCTCTGCTTGGTTGGACGTATCTGCACCCATTTCCAAAATTTCGTTCCAGTTTTTGCAATCTGATAAGGCATCAAAGGAATAAACATCTAGTAAATGGGGTGTATCTGCTTCTACCGCCTTTATTTTATCATACACCTCTATACAAGAAACAAAACAATATTTTGCCTCTGAATGATTCAGCACATATTTATAATCCTCTTCCGAAATAGTAGGATAAATAGGCACATTTTGTGCGCCCAGTTGGAGAATTCCAATATCCATGATATTCCATTCCGTCCTATTACTTAAAGAAATTACGGCGATCTTATCGTTGGGTTTTACGCCCAATCTTAAGAGAGCACGACTAACCATATTGGCCTTATCGATATATTCTTGAGTAGAGGTGGAGATCCAATTACCATCATATTTGGTAATTAATGACTTTTCTAAGTTAAATTTCTCTAATTGATAATATGGAAAATCAAAAAGGCGCGTGACTGTTTGCATATTTTTATCTAAACGTAGCGCCAAAATAAGAAAAGGGAATGGTATTTTAAAATGATATTCCCATTAAAAATGTTATAATATTAATGAATTCCTAGTTTTCAGCTGTTGTAAATACGAAAAATATATACACTGGTATTTTTTAAGGGATTAAACTTGAGGTAATTATAAAAAAAAAGAGATGCCTCTTTTTTTTATTGAACACTATTTTTTGATCATAAAATGTATCAAATAAAAAGACCAACGCATAAAAATTGGTCTTTTTAACTGCATTCGTATCCATTACAATGGGCTTATCTAACCTTTTTTATGAGTCTCTACCCATTTTCTTGCATTTACAAATGCTTCTAACCATGGGGATACTTCGTCCTTTCTTCCTGCTGGGTAATGTGCCCAATTCCATTGAAAGATAGAACGTTCAATATGGGGCATAGTAACCAAATGTCTTCCGGTTTTGTCACAAAGCATTGCAGTATTGTAATCGGATCCATTAGGGTTGGCTGGATATCCTTCATAACCATAATTGGCCACAATCTCATAATTTTCTTTAGACATGGGCAATTTAAATTTTCCTTCTCCATGAGATATCCAAACACCAAGGTTGGCACCCTCCAAAGAAGAAAGCATTACTGAATTGTTCTTTTGTATTTCAACAGAGGTAAAACCACTTTCGTGTTTATGGGAGTCATTATAGGTCATCTTCCCATGTTCTTTATGTTCTGGGTTGATAAGATCCAATTCCATGAACAGCTGACAACCATTACAAATCCCTAACGATAATGTATCTGGTCTTGCATAGAAATTTTTAAGGGCCATGTTCGCTTTTTCATTGTATTTGAAAGCACCTGCCCATCCTTTGGCACTGCCTAGTACATCAGAATTGGAAAAGCCTCCAACAGCACCAATAAATTGAATGTCCTTCAATGTTTCACGTCCAGAAATTAGATCGGTCATGTGTACATCCTTCACATCAAAACCAGCCAAGTACATGGCATTTGCCATTTCCCGTTCAGAATTACTTCCTTTTTCTCTTAGGATAGCGGCTTTGGGTTTCGCTTGTCCAGAGCTTTGTAATCCGGCCAAGCCTTTAAGACTTCCATCAAAATGAGATGGGAAGTTAAAACGTAAAGGTTGGTTTTTATAATTATCGTATCGAACCTGGGCAAGGTTATTGGAAGTCTGTTTACTATCCAATAAAAAGGAGGTTTTAAACCAGATGTCGCGCAGGAAATTGATATTTAATCCTATTTCTACGCTATTATTTTTGATAGTCAATACAGGCTCTTCAATAACAACACCTATTTTATTAAACGTAACTCCAGCTTCGTTCAATACTTTTTCTATGGAAGCATCCTTTCCTTGAAAAACGATACCTGCATTTTCGGCAAATAGTAATTTGATGGTATCTGATTCGCTGAGGCTGGTCAAATCCAACTTAGCTCCCAATTGGATATCTGCAAAGCACAATTCTAGAAGGGTTGTAATAAGTCCACCAGACGCCACATCGTGGCCTGCTATAATTTTTCCTTCCCCTATTAAATTTTGAATGGTATTAAAAGTATTCTTAAAGCTTTTGGCATCTTTAATGGTTGGTGCTTCGTCCCCTATGCTATTGCGTATTTGTGCAAAGGAAGAGCCGCCTAATTTATAGCTGTCTTCAGAAAGATTGATATAATAGATGTCACCACCATTTTTTTGCAACATTGGCTCTACTACTTTGGTGATATCTGTACAGTGTGCCGCAGCCGAAATAATAACGGTTCCTGGAGCTATAACTTCTGCATTTTTGTACCGTTGCTTCATAGACAAGGAATCCTTACCAGTGGGTACATTTACACCTAATTCAATGGCAAAATCAGATATTGCTTCCACGGCCTCATATAATCTTGCATCTTCCCCTTCATTTTTACAAGGCCACATCCAGTTTGCCGACAAAGAAACGGATTGTAACCCGTCTTTTATTGGAGCCCAAATCAGGTTTGTAAGAGCTTCGGCTATGCTATTTCTACTTCCAGCGGCTGGGCTAATCAATCCAGAGATGGGGGAGTGTCCAATGGAGGTAACAATTCCTTCTTTTCCCTTATAATCCAATGCCATTACGCCACAGTTGTTCAAAGGTAATTGTAAAGGTCCGGCGCATTGTTGTTTGGCAACTTTCCCGCCAACACAACGGTCTACTTTGTTGGTCAACCAATCTTTACAGGCAACTGCTTCCAATTGTAGAACTTGCCCCAAATAGTCGTGGAAATTTTCCAAAGAATATTCTGGAGCTGCGTATTTTCTATTGACTGTAATATCGGTCATTATGGTCTTTGGGGAGCTCCCGAACATATCCGAAAGATCAAGATCCATTGGCTTTTCTCCAGTGGTTTTGGACTGGAAGGTAAAACGTTTATCTCCCGTAACATCACCTACTTCATACATGGGTGAGCGTTCCCTATCCGCAATCCTGTGAAGCATGTCCACATCTTTTTTTCCTATTACCAATCCCATACGCTCTTGGGATTCATTACCAATAATTTCCTTGGCGGAAAGCGTAGGGTCCCCTACGGGTAATTTATCAAGATCAATGTTACCTCCTGTATCCTCCACTAATTCGGAAAGACAATTAAGGTGTCCGCCCGCACCATGGTCATGAATGGATACAATAGGATTATGTTCACTCTCTACCAGCCCGCGTATAGCGTTGGCAGCACGTTTTTGCATTTCAGGATTGGAACGTTGTATGGCATTAAGCTCTATAGTGGATCCAAATTCACCTGTGTCTGCACTGGATACCGCAGCGCCGCCCATTCCAATTCGATAGTTGTCACCTCCTAGAATCACTATTTTATCCCCAGGTTTAGGAGCATCTTTTAGGGCTTGATTCATTTTTCCATAACCAATTCCGCCAGCTTGCATGATTACCTTATCAAATCCTAAGACTCTGAAATCTTCCTCATGTTCAAAGGTAAGAACAGAACCAACGATTAGGGGTTGTCCAAATTTATTTCCAAAATCCGATGCACCATTAGAGGCTTTGATTAAAATATCCATTGGGGTCTGGTACAGCCAGTCCCGCTCTTTCATAGCCTTTTCCCAAGGTCTATTTTCCTCCAAACGGGAATAGGAAGTCATATATACTGCAGTTCCGGCTAATGGCAAGGATCCCTTTCCACCGGCCAAACGATCCCTTATTTCTCCTCCAGCACCGGTAGCGGCCCCATTAAAGGGTTCTACCGTGGTTGGGAAATTGTGTGTTTCTGCCTTTAGGGAGATGACAGAGTCAAAACTATTTTCTCCATAAAAATCAGGCTTGTCTGCACTTTTTGGAGCAAATTGCACTACTGTCGGACCTTTTACAAAGGCCACATTATCCTTATAGGCAGATATTATACCTCCTGGATGTTCTTGAGATGTTTTTTTAATGAGTTTGAATAATGATGTTGGTTTTTCAACCCCATCTATGATAAATGTACCATTGAAAATTTTATGTCTACAATGTTCTGAGTTGACCTGACTGAAAC
>JBLGAT010000122.1:0-6896 GCA_047612485.1 Psychroserpens sp. | reverse complement strand
CGGTATCTATCACTGATTGGAAAAATCGCCATATTGGCGCACACAAAATAATGCTCATGGGTAACAAAACAGCTACGGACATGGCATTTGTACAACTCGAAAAACAATTGGGCCAAGAGCTTCATATCTATAGATCAAATGAAACCCTGATTGAATTGTCTCCAAAATCTGTATCCAAACTATCTGCGATACAACTATTGCTAAGAGAGGGAGAAACCCTTAAGGACGTCATTGCTTTTGGGGATAATTACAACGATATGGAAATGCTGCAGCATGTAGGATATGGCGTGGCAGTGGCCAACGCAAGGGAAGAGCTGAAACAGATAGCCAATAGTATTACCCTAAAAAACACGGAAGATGGGGTCGCCCATTTCATTAAGCAGCATATTATAATTTAATTATATTTGGCAAGCATACAATTCCTATTTACATGAACGATCCCCTAATAACCAACGATACCGTTGTTTTTGGCCTTATAGCACTTTGTTTAGGTTTTATTTTTTACACCTCATCCCGTAAAACAGGATTTTGGAATTCCTTTTATTCTGTAGTCCCTGCTGTTTTAATGTGTTACCTCTTACCCGCAATTTTAGCGAGTTTGGGTATTGTTTCCGATGAAAAATCGAACCTATACTTTATGGCCAGTCGGTATTTATTGCCCGCAGCATTAGTATTGATGACACTAAGTATTGATTTAAAAGCCATCTTAAACTTGGGCTCCAAAGCTTTGATCATGTTCTTAACGGGCTCTGTCGGCATTATAATTGGAGGGCCCATTGCCATATTGCTAGTATCCATCTTCTCCCCTGAAACTGTGGGTGGCAACGATTTTGATGCCATTTGGAGGGGGTTGTCAACCATTGCCGGAAGTTGGATAGGTGGCGGTGCCAATCAGGCCGCGATGCTAGAAATTTTTCAATATAATCCCGAAAAATACGGGGGTATGGTTCTTATTGATATTGTTGTCGCCAATGTATGGATGGCCATTATTCTCTTTGGTGTGGGGAAGACCAAAAGAATAGACAAATGGTTGAAAGCTGATACGTCCGCTATAGAATCCTTGAAAGTTAAAGTAGCCCACTATACTGACAAAATTACTCGGGTGCCTACACTGAACGATTATATGGTCATTCTGTGTTTTGCATTTACAGCAGTTGGTATTGCCCATTTTTTCGGAGATTATCTCAGTGCGTTTCTTACCAGTTCATTTGAATCTGTCAGGGACACGAAAAGCTTTATGTCTTTTTTGGGATCCAATTTCTTTTGGATGGTGGTCATTGCAACGGGTTTAGGTATTCTACTTTCTTTTACCAAGGCCAAAAACTATGAGGGTGCCGGTGCCAGTAAAATTGGAAGTGTGTTTATCTACATCTTGGTTGCTACCATAGGAATGAAAATGGATTTGGGCATGGTGCTTGAAAATCCAGGGCTGATAGCAATTGGTTTTATTTGGATTGGCATACACGCAGGACTTTTAATCATTGTCGCTAAAATAATAAAGGCCCCCTTTTTCTTTTTGGCCGTAGGTAGCCAGGCTAATGTTGGTGGTGCAGCCTCTGCTCCAGTTGTCGCGGCAGAATTCCATCCATCATTGACTTCGGTAGGGGTGCTTTTGGCCGTCTTTGGATACGTTGTGGGCACCGGTGGTGCTTTATTATGCGCATACCTCATGGAAATTGCCTCAAAAATTTAATTTTTCATAAACTTTCATCATATTTGCGGCACTAAACAAACAACATGAAGAAAATTTTATTTTTGGCCGTAATTGGCATTTTTATGATATCCTGCGGTGGGGACACTGAGCAGACCATGACCGTTGCGGGAAATGTAAAAGGTCTTAAGAAAGGTACTTTATACTTGCAAAAGATACAGGACACTACCTTGATATCAATTGATTCCCTGACCGTTGAAGGCAATGGGAATTTTGAGTTCAAAACAGAACTGGAGAGTCCGGAAGTCTTTTACCTATATCTAAAGAAAGAAGACAATAACGATATCAATGACCGAATCACATTTTTTGGTGAACCGGGAAACATCACCATTAATACATCATGGGATACCTTTGACACTAAGGCGAAGATAGAAGGTTCCGAAACCCAGAAAAAACTAGAGGAATACAAGGGGGTGATGTCTAAATTCAATACCAGAAATTTAGAATACCTCAAATTTACATTTGACCCACAGATCCGTAAGGATTCCGTAGCATTGGATTCTGTAAAAAAATTGAGTGACAAAAACATTTTAAGAGGATATCTATATGCACTCAACTTCGCATTAAACAATAGAAATTCATATATCTCGCCTTATATCGCCTTAACGGAAGTTGCCGATGCAAATACCAGATATCTGGATTCCATTAGCAATTCCCTTAGTCCTGAGGTAGCCAAATCCAAATATGGTAAGGAATTAAAAAAATATCTGGAAGAAATTAAGAAAAACGAATAACAAAAAACATCCACCAATTGGTGGATGTTTTTTTATATGCTAATGCGATAAGAAGTCTTACGCAGCCAATTTGTTCAATTGCTCAACAAGATCAGTAGCTTTAGTCTCTAATTCAACCTGCACTGATTTTAAATGCTTTGCTCTGTTCTCAACATCTTTCTTGTTTACTTTTACGATCAATTCGTCAAAGACTGATATTGCATTTTCTATTACAGCAGATCCTTCTTTGGAATTTCTGTTGTTTGTAGATGCTTCCCATAAATAAACTGCTTCAATAATATCACCTAAAACAAAATTGATATCCTTTTTTAAATCTTTTATACTTGCCATTTGTACTACTTTTAATTTTTTACAAAAGTACACTTTTTGATAGTAATCAAATATTTTATGGTCCAGTTTTTATTTTCCTTAAAATAACTCAAAATATAAGCTAAAGAACTTATAAAAAGCACCGTTTCATGCAATTTTCCGCTTATTTTTAAATGGTCACTTCCAATAATTTAGCCCCTGAAGTTTGTATTCCGATTTTTTTTGAATCTGCAGGCACTAAAATTGTTTCCCCTTTTTCAATTTCCGCGGTTCCATACTCGTTGGAAATGGTCGCTTTACCCCCCACGCACATATAGATGGTGAAGGAATCCCTTGCCGAAACATTTTGATCCATATCATCCGTCAATTCAAGAAAATTGGTCTTAAAGTAAGGACAGTCCACCATGGTATTCACTGTATCTTTCACCTTGGGATAGGCCACTTTGAAATCGTCCTTCATTTCATAGTCAATGGCATCCAATGCCATTTCAGTATGCAACTCCCTTAAATTTCCATCTTTGTCCCTTCGATTGAAATCGAAAACCCTATAGGTGACATCCGAAGTTTGCTGAATCTCGGCCAAGAGAACACCTGCTCCAATGGCATGGATCTTTCCGGTATTGATGAAAAAGGTATCCCCTTCTTTAACGGTTTCATAATTCATCAAATCCAATAAGGTATCCTTTTCCAAACTTTTAGAGTACTCCTCTTTGGTCACTGCTTTATTAAAACCAACAATTAAGTTGGCATCTTGATCAGCATCCATGATGTACCACATCTCAGTTTTACCAAAAGAATCGTGTCGTTTTTTTGCCAATTCATCATTAGGGTGCAGTTGTATGGAAAGGTCTTGTTTGGCATCTATAAACTTGATAAGAATGGGGAATTCCTTCCCAAAACGTTTGGCCACACTTTTTCCCAAAAGTCCTTCTGGATTGGAATTTATAAGCTCTTGAAGGGAAGTTCCTGCAATATCACCATTGGATACCATGGACACATCTCCTTTTACTGTGGACAATTCCCAGCTTTCACCTGTGATATCACTATCAATTGATTTCCCTAAAACCTCTTTCAACTTGGTCCCTCCCCATAAACGTTCCTTCAGTATTGGGTGGAATTTTAACGGATACATGTTCATTTTGCTACGGCTAATTTTAGGGCCTCCAATGCTTTCTCCATATGTTTCGAGGCACTGATACTATTAAAGACCATGATTACTTTTCCTCTTTTGTCGATGACATAGGTTTCCCTACCTGGCAACAAATTAAAGAGATTATTATCCACTTTAAAACTTTTTCTCACCTTTTTCTTCCCGTCGGAAAGCAAAATAAAGGGCAATCCATATTTTAAAGCAAATTTCCGGTGCGATTTCTCTGAATCCGAGCTAATACCTATCACTTCTGCCCCGAGATCCTTAAATTCCTCATAACTGTCCTTAAAAGAACAAGCTTCCTTGGTACAACCGGGTGTATCGTCCTTTGGATAAAAGAAAATAACCATGGGTTTGGTTCCAATTAAACCGTTGCTGGAAAAAAGATTTCCATATTGGTCTTTCAAGGAGAACTCTGGTACCCTATCCCCAATTTGTAATGCCATGGTCTAGCCCGTAAAGGTTACAAAATTCCTTGGGGTCTCATAGAGAACCACCTCCAATTCGTTGGCAGTATCGATATGGGGCCTGAGTTTTTGCCAAATGACCACTGCAATATTTTCTGCTGTAGGGTTCAATTCCTTAAACTCCGGCACCTCAATATTCAAATTTTTGTGATCAAAGGCATCCTCCACCTCGGCTTTTATAAGGTCTTTCAATATCTTAACATCAATTACAAATCCAGTTTCCGGATCAATTTCTCCGGTTACACTTACAATCAACTCATAATTATGCCCATGAAAATTGGGGTTGTTGCATTTCCCAAAAATGGCATCGTTCTTTTCAAAGCTCCAATCCTTCCGATACAACCGATGTGCCGAATTAAAGTGTGCCTTTCTACTTACTTTGACTTTCATGACTATTGAGGGGTTTGGATTAGATGATTATAAAATCGTTCAAATATGATTTTGAACCATGCCGTATAGGTATCCGGATTTTTGGAAATATCATTTTTTACATCTTCCGGTTTCATCCATTTCCAATCTGCCACCTCTTCTGGATTAATGGATGGGGCAGCCTCATAGCTCCCTATCATCACATGATCAAATTCATGTTCGGTAAGTCCATTGTCAAAAGGGGCCTTATAGATAAATGAGAACAGTTCCGTCAATTCCGTTGAAAATCCCATTTCCTCCTGGAGCCTACGCTTACCTGCAGAGATATTGGTCTCACCTACCCTTTGGTGGCTGCAACAGGTATTGGTCCAAAGTAAAGGTGAATGATATTTATGGGCGGCCCGCTGTTGCAGCATGGTCTCCCCTTTTTCATTCATTACGAATACCGAGAATGCCCTATGTAAGCGTGCCTTTTCATGGGCTTCCATCTTGGGCATGGTTCCGATCTGTTCATCGGACTCGTTAACTAATATTACATTTTCTTCTTTCATATTGTAAAAATAAGACCTTTACCTAATTTTAAAAGTTAACTGCAACATAAAAAAAGCCACTTCTTAACAAAAAGTGGCTTTCATAAAATATAATAATGAATATTTTAAAAGAATCTTGGTGATTTTAGATTGTCCAACGCTTTTATAAAGTCGTACCTAAGAATAACTTCAAAGGATCCATCGTTGAACATGGCACTTCCCAATGCTGTGGTTTCCCTATCATAGGCCAAACCAATTAGCATGTTATTTTTTAAGTTAAACCCTATCATTCCACTAACGGCTGCGTCCCATCTATAGGCCGCTCCCAATATAAATTTATCGTTGTACATGACATTGGCGGAAACATCCAATTGCAATGGTGCTCCCTGCACCACCTTTGTCAATAAGGTTGGTTTAAATTTCCAAAAAGAATCCAATTCAAACACATAACCCGTAATCAAATAGAAATTCATTTGTTCCTTCGCTGTGGAAAGGGAAGACTCTTCAAAATGTGAGGTTTCCAAAAACCTGGGAACCGACACCCCCAAATAAAATTGCTCTGTGTGATAATAAACTCCAGCACCTATATTTGGTGATAGTTTATTTTGAATATCCTGTTGCAAAGTAGGGTCCTGCCCATTGGAATAATCTTGATTCAATTGTGAAAAACGAATGTCCAGTAAATTGGCACTTGCCTTTAAACCAAAAGACAAACGGCCTTCTGTTGAAGTATAAATGGTATATGAGAAATCTAGATCAAAAGTGGTTTCCGAAGTAGGTCCTATTTCATCATTAACAATGGAAAACCCCAATCCCACACCCCTATAACCTATTGGGGAATGAATGTTCAGGGTCTGCGTTGTAGGAGCACCTTCCAGACCAACCCATTGCGACCTATAAAGAGCCGCGATACTCATATGACCCCTAGAACCAGCGTAACCTGGATTTACGGTTACCGTATTGTACATATACTGGGTGTATTGCGCATCTTGTTGTCCGAAAATAGTTGAAGCACTGCTAAAGGCCAATACGAAAAGCATGAAGCTTATTACGAAGGATGTGGGTTTATATCGATGTAAGGTCTTCATGTGCATTATCTATTTATATAAATATATCCGGATAGAGACTTTGTTATACCAGCTGCTTCTTCATAATCCAGAATATAGAAGTATGTTCCCACTGGGAGTTGATTATCTTGATTGACGGTTACCCTACCATTCGAGGTACCGTCAAAATAGTTCCCTTCTGAATTATATGCATTGGTAGTATAAACCAGCACACCCCATCTATTAAATATTTTCAGGGTATTGTTTGGATAATTTTCCAAGCCAGCAATTTTTAAAGTATCGTGTATCCCATCACCATTAGGGGTTACTACATTAAATACTTCGATGTTGCCTGTATTAAGTTCAATTAAATCGGAATCCAAGTAATCTGGAATACCATCCCCATCTGCATCGTCATTGGTATAATCCCCATCCCCATTAAGATCTTCATCCCTAGTTTCTATACCATCATCATCATCATCCGCATCCCTATAGTTTGATTCTTCATCTCCATCAGTATTCGGTAAATCTGAATAAGGATCGTTAAACTCGTCATTTACATCTATATCGATAACTGTGG
>JBLGAT010000121.1:0-6946 GCA_047612485.1 Psychroserpens sp. | reverse complement strand
CCATCCTTCATCTGTTCGAAAGGGAGTGCAGCATCCAACGAAGACACCAGAAGGTAGTGGAAGAGGCCCCATCCTCTGTAGTAACGCCAGAATTAAGGGCAAAGATGGGGGAAGCGGCCGTAAAAGTGGCCGAAGCCTGTAATTATGTAGGTGCCGGTACAGTGGAATTCCTCTTGGATGAAAACCATAATTTTTACTTTCTGGAAATGAACACCAGGTTACAAGTGGAACATCCTGTGACAGAACTGATCACGGGTATGGATTTAGTGGAACTTCAGATAAGAGTGGCAAGGGGCGAAAAACTTCCATTCGCACAAAAAGATCTAAAGATAAACGGACATGCCTTGGAACTTCGGGTATATGCCGAAGATCCCTTAAATGACTTTTTACCCAGTGTTGGCCATTTGGATACCTATGTACTCCCAGAGGGGGAAGGCATACGTGTGGACAATGGGTTTGAGGAAGGCATGGATATACCCATATATTATGACCCCATGTTGGCCAAACTGATTACCTATGGAAAAACAAGGGAAGAAGCCATCCAATTAATGGTTTCTGCCATTGACAGGTACCAGGTAGCCGGCGTGGAGACCACGTTGGCTTTTGGAAAATTCGTTTTTGAACATGAAGCCTTTCGCTCTGGTAATTTTAACACCCATTTTGTAAAGAATTATTATTCTCCAGAGGCCCTAAAAAGTGTTAGGGAAGAAGAGGCCAAAATTGCAGCCATGATTGCAATAAAACAATATATGGAAGACCAAAAAATTCTAAGATTGCCAATTCAGTGATATATGGATTCTAAAATAAAAGAACTACAAGATAAAATTGCCCAGGCCCATTTGGGAGGAGGTGAAAATCGGATCAAAAAACAACATCAAAAGAAGAAACTGACCGCCAGAGAGCGCGTAAACTATTTGATGGATGCCGGTTCCTTTGAGGAAATTGGTATTCTCGTGACCCATAGGACCACCGATTTTGAAATGGAAAAGGAACTTTATTACGGCGATGGCGTCATTACAGGCTACGGAACCATCAATGGGAGATTGGTGTATATATTTGCCCAAGATTTTACGGTATTTGGGGGGGCTCTTTCAGAAACCCATGCCGAAAAAATCTGTAAGATCATGGATCTGGCCGTAAAAGTTGGCGCACCCTTGGTGGGCTTAAACGATTCCGGCGGGGCACGAATCCAAGAAGGGGTACGTTCCTTGGGAGGATATGCCGATATTTTTTATAGAAACGTCCAAGCCTCTGGGGTTATCCCGCAAATATCGGCCATTATGGGTCCATGCGCCGGAGGGGCGGTATACTCCCCTGCCATGACAGATTTTACCATGATGGTGGAAGATACCAGCTATATGTTCGTCACGGGTCCCAACGTGGTAAAAACAGTGACCAATGAAGAGGTTACTTCAGAAGAACTGGGCGGTGCCAGTACCCACTCTACCAAATCTGGGGTGGCACATATCACCTCAGCCAATGACGTACTATGTTTGGAAGATATAAAAACACTTTTGGGATATTTGCCACAGAGCAATAAAGAAATCCCAAAAACACTTCCTTTTGAGCTCGGCGACGAGGTGAGGGATGCCTTATCAAACATCATTCCCGATAACGCCAACAAACCTTATGATATGCATGATGTGATCAAAGGCATCATAGACAACGATAGCTTTTATGAAATACATAAGGACTATGCAGAAAATATCCTTGTTGGATTTGCAAGACTCGGTGGCAGAAGCATCGGTATTGTTGCCAACCAACCCATGTATTTGGCCGGGGTCCTTGATGTAAACAGCTCAAAAAAAGCAGCACGGTTTGTGCGTTTTTGTGATTGCTTCAATATTCCCTTATTGGTCTTGGTTGATGTCCCTGGTTTTTTACCGGGTACAGATCAGGAATGGAACGGTATTATTGTGCACGGAGCCAAACTCCTTTATGCCTTGAGCGAGGCTACAGTGCCCCGCATTACCGTCATTACCCGTAAAGCCTATGGTGGCGCCTATGATGTGATGAACTCAAAACATATTGGAGCCGACTTAAATTACGCATGGCCAAGTGCCGAAATTGCGGTAATGGGTGCAAAAGGTGCCAGTGAGATTATTTTTAGAAAGGAAATTTCGGTGGCAGATGACCCTTCAAAAAAGCTTGCGGAAAAGGAAACCGAATATGCAGATAAATTTGCCAATCCCTATCGGGCGGCACAACGTGGTTTTATAGACGAAGTGATCCTACCAAAGGACACCAGAAGAAAACTGATCAAGGGTTTTAGCATGTTGGAACATAAAGAGTCAGTGCGGCCCAACCGGAAACACGGAAATATCCCGCTGTAATAAAAAAAGCCTTCTTTAGAGAAGGCTTTTTTTGTCATAAATAATAGATGCAGATAATTGCTACAATTTGTTTTCTATAATTTCCTGTACGACTTCAGGGTTCAATAAAGTGGAGGTATCCCCTAGGTTATCCATCTCATTACAGGCAATTTTTCTGAGGATCCTTCTCATTATTTTTCCAGAACGCGTTTTAGGAAGTCCGCTGGTAAACTGGATCTTATCCAATTTTGCAATCGGTCCAATCTGCTCTGTAATGATTTGATTGATCTCTTTTCTCAGGTTATTCTGGTCCCTGGATTCACCAGTGACCTTAAGTATGACATACCCATATAATGCACTTCCCTTGATATCGTGGGGAAAGCCTACAATTGCCGATTCGGCTACGGCAGGATGTTCATTGATGGCATCCTCAATAGGTGCCGTACCCAGATTATGGCCAGATACAATGATCACATCATCTACCCTGCCCGTAATACGGTAATAACCTACCTCATCTCTAAGTGCCCCATCTCCGGTAAAATATTTATTCTCATAGGCAGAGAAATAAGTGTCCTTATACCGCTGGTGGTTGCCCCAAATGGTTCTGGCCATGGAAGGCCATGGAAATTTGATACACAGCCTACCATCCACTTGATTGCCTTTAATCTCGTTACCGTTTTCGTCCATCAGTGCTGGCTGAACCCCTGGCAAAGGTAAGGTCGCATAAGTAGGAATGGTAGGAGTGGCATACGGTATGGGAGAAATCATGATACCCCCCGTTTCGGTTTGCCACCAGGTATCCACAATGGGGCTATTCTTTTTACCCACGTTCACATTGTACCAATGCCAAGCTTCTTCGTTGATAGGTTCCCCAACGGTTCCCAAAACCTTGAGGGAAGATAGATCGTGTTTTTTCACAAAATCCAAACTCTCTTTGGCCAAGGCCCTAATTGCTGTTGGTGCGGTATAAAACTGGCTGACCTTATGTTTTTCTATGATTTCCCAAAAACGGCCAAAGTCGGGATAACTGGGCACCCCTTCAAAGAGGACAGTGGTTGCCCCGTTTGCCAAAGGACCATATACGATATAACTATGTCCTGTGATCCAGCCAATATCTGCGGTGCACCAATACACGTCCTTCTCCCTATATTGAAAAACATTCTTAAAAGTATAGGCGGTATATACCATATAGCCCGCCGTGGTATGCAGCATTCCTTTTGGTTTCCCGGTAGATCCGGAGGTGTATAATATGAACAAAGGATCTTCTGCTTCCATGATCTCCGGCACGCAATCGAGATAGGCCCCATCCAATAAAGGTTGTAACCATTTATCACGACCCTCCTTCATCCTGATCTCAGAATGGATCCGCTTTGCTACCAAAACCTTTTCTACCCCAGGGCAACCTTGAAGGGCTTCGTCTACGATTCCCTTAAGATCTATTTCCTTCCCTCCACGATAGGAACCATCTGATGTGACCACCATTTTACAATCACTGTCGTTGATCCTAGTGGCCAAGGCAGTTGATGAAAAACCCGCAAATACCACGGAATGGATCGCCCCAATTCGTGCACATGCCAAGAGGGAAATTGCGAGTTCGGGGATCATCGGCAAATAGATACATACCCTATCGCCCTTTTTAACACCCTCGTTCTTTAGTACATTGGCAAATTTACAAACACGTTCGTGCAATTGCCGATAGGTGATATGTTCCGCTTCCTCTTCCGGATTATTGGGCTCAAAGATAATGGCTGTTTTGTCCCCTCTTGTAGTCAAATGCCTATCGATACAGTTTTCGGCAATATTCAGTTGGGCACCTTCGTACCATTTGACTTCGGGTTTGGTAAAATCCCAGCTCAGCACCTTGTCCCATTTTTTTCGCCATAGGAAATGTTCCTCCGCTACTTCTTCCCAAAAACTTTCTGGGTCCCGAACAGATTTTCGATAGACCTGAAAGTACTCTTCTAAATGTTTGATATGGTAATTGCTCATGATAGAATACTAAAGTTATATTATCATTTAATTTTAATGGCCCGTCGCCTTGCCCGCTCCATTGGGAATACGGATGTCCTCTACAATTTCCTGCACATGTTCCGGGGGATCAGGGGTAAACCTATTGACCAACAAGGCCACTATAAAGTTAACGATCATAGCAATGCTACCAAAGCCTTCGGGTGAAATTCCAAACCACCAGTCCTTAGAAAGTCCGGCCACGGCTTCTTTGCCCCCATCGAAAAGTCCAAATTTGAATTTGAACATATAGAAAAGCATTAAGGAAATCCCTACAATCATACCGGCAATGGCACCCTCCTTGTTCATTTTCTTATAGAAAATACCCAAAACAATGGCTGGAAAAAATGAGGCTGCAGCCAATCCAAAGGCTAGAGCGACAACGGCAGCAACAAAACCTGGGGGGTTGATCCCGAAATAACCGGCAATCACAACTGCAACGGTTGCCGAAATCCTGGCTGCCCATAATTCTCCCATTTCAGAGATTTTGGGCTTAAAAATACTTTTTATAAGATCATGGGAAACTGAGGAGGAGATGACCAATAACAATCCAGCCGCAGTAGAAAGAGCGGCTGCCAATCCTCCGGCAGCTACCAAAGCGATGACCCAAGCCGGTAGGTTGGCAATCTCAGGATTGGCCAATACCATAATATCATTATCAATGGTCAGTTCATTGTCTACTTTATCAGCAACGTATTGTATTTTACCATCCCTATTCTTATCGTCAAATACCAAGAGACCTGTTTCTTCCCAGTTTTTAAACCAAAGGGGCATCTTGGAATACTCCTGATCACTAACGGTATTGATCAGATTGGTTTTTGCAAATACGGCCACGGCCGGGGCAGTGGTATATAGAATTGCGATGAGCAACAAAGCCCATCCTGCTGATTTACGGGCATCCCTGACCCTTTTTACGGTAAAGAAACGCACAATGACATGTGGTAATCCTGCCGTACCCACCATAAGGGCCAAGGTAATGGCAAACACATCTATCATAGACTTTGAGCCATCCGTATATTCAGCAAAACCCAGTTCAGTGGAGAGGCCATTCAACTTGTCCAACAAATACATACCGGAGCCATCATTGACCGTAGAGCCCATTCCCAATTGTGGGATAGGGTTTCCGGTCATTTGTATGGAAATAAAGATGGCAGGAACCATAAAGGCAAAAATGAGAACGCAATATTGCGCCACTTGTGTGTATGTAATCCCCTTCATACCTCCCAATACCGCATAGAAAAGAACAATGACCATCCCTATGAGAACGCCCGTAGTTATATCTACCTCTAAAAATCTGGAAAAGACCACCCCTACTCCCCTCATTTGTCCCGCTACATAGGTAAAGGAGACAATCAGGGCACAGAAAACGGCAACAATACGGGCAGTTTTGGAATAATACCGTTCCCCTATAAAATCAGGAACCGTAAACTTTCCGAATTTTCTAAGATATGGCGCCAATAGCAATGCCAAAAGCACATATCCCCCGGTCCAACCCATAAGATAAACAGAGCCGTCATACCCCGCAAACGAAATTATACCCGCCATGGAAATAAATGAGGCTGCAGACATCCAATCGGCTGCCGTGGCCATCCCATTGGCCAAGGGGGAAACGTTGCCCCCAGCCACATAAAATTCTTTGGTGGACCCTGCCCTAGACCATATGGCTATGCCAATGTAGAGCGCAAAAGTTACCCCTACAATGATGTAGGTCCATAATTGTACACTCATATCCCCTTTATTTTGTCCTTGATAGTCTTATTTTTCATCAAACCCATATTTTTTATCCAGTTTGTTCATCAGTCTAACATATATAAAAATGAGAATGACAAACACATAAATAGATCCTTGCTGGGCAAACCAAAAACCCAGTTTAAAGCCCCCAACTTTTATGGTATCCAAGACTTCCTTGAATAGGATTCCGGCACCGTACGACACTATAAACCATATGGACAACAAGAGCAGTAAATACCTTAGATTTTCCTTCCAATAAGCTTTTGCTCTAGATTGTTTCTCGGACATGGATCAGTTGATTTAAGATTGGAAAAATAATAATGTGAATTGCTGTTCCGATATGAATTTAACGCCTGTACTGAACAATCCTCAAATTTGATGTTTTAAAAATAGAGATTTAACCACTAGCAATCAACATTTTCATGGAAACGTTTTGGTCAAAGAATACCGTGTCTCAATTTACCATTGGGTTAAAATGAAGCATCATATATTTCTATTTTAAAGAAGTTCATTTTATTGGCATTTGAGAACAATTATTTCCTCTTATATTATGAACTTTCCAAAAAGCCCAAGGACCCCTTATGAACGTATATATTACAAGTTAATCCTTAAAACATCAATCTATGAGAACAACAATTGCACTTATTGCCATTACATTACTATCATGGACTGCTTCTGCACAAAAAGAAGTTACCCACGAACTATATAAATTTTCGGAAGTAAAGGCCTATGACGGGATTACCGTAAAGTTGATCCGCAGTGATGTAAACAAAGCTGTTATTACTGGAGATAACAAAAATGAGGTAGCCCTTGTCAATAAATCAGGTCGTTTAAAAATACGCATGGAATTGGACAACTTTTTGGATGGCCACAATACCACGGTTATGCTGTACCAC
>JBLGAT010000120.1:0-6979 GCA_047612485.1 Psychroserpens sp. | reverse complement strand
CTCAGGACGCAGGTCCCCAATGGTTATATGAAGTTTTTCGCTCTCTGCTTTTTCCAATAAATAATCCAATAAATAGGAGGTGGATTTGCCAGCTCCGACTACAAGTATCTTTCTCAACATCTGTTTCCTTACTTTTGTAAATTCTATGGATACTAAAGTATCGCTTTGTTATAAAAACAACGAATATAAAGAAATAAGTTATGAACAAAACAATTTTAGGGGTAGGTGTTAGCATGGGTTTGACCGCTGTACTATTGGGTGCATTTGGGGCTCATGGATTGGAGAAGTTTGTGTCAGGTGAGAATGTTGAAACATTTTCAACTGGGGTTACCTATCAGATGTACCATGCCTTATTTCTATTGTCCTTGGGAAGCATGAATTTTATTCCTTCTTTATCCAAAAAGCCCGTATTCTATCTTATAGTAGTAGGTGTTCTACTATTTTCTGGTTCTATTTACGCATTGGCAACGAATGGTTTAACTGCGTTTGACTTCAAAAACATTGCATTTTTAACACCAATAGGAGGGGGTTTGTTAATTTTGGGGTGGATTTTGTTGGGGATTCGTATTTTTCGACAAAGGGTTTGAATAAAGGTTGATTTGCGGGCCTTTAGTTTTTATTTTTTATAGCTTTGTACAAGTTTATAAACTAACAATATTATGAATAGTTCTGACCAGTTGACGAAATCGATTTCGTTAAAAGATTATGGAATTGAAAGTGATCGTATTCACTATCAATTATCGCCTTCAAAACTTCATGACCTCTCCTTGGAAAAAGGAATGGGGAAAGAGGCATCCTCAGGGGCCCTTGCAATAAATACAGGCGAATTTACCGGTAGGTCTCCCATGGACCGATTTATTGTCAAAGATGCCATTACCGAAGAAAAAGTCTGGTGGGGGAATATTAATATTCCTTTTGAGTCCGATAAGTTTGATGCTCTTTATGACAAGGTCATTTCATATTTAAATGAAAAAGAACTGTATGTAAGGGATTGTTACGCTTGCGCTGATACCGATTATAGAACCAATATTAGGGTTATTGCAGAATACCCATGGTCAAGTTTGTTCGCCTACAATATGTTCATTAGGCCGGAAGAAAAGGACCTTAAAGGGTTTGCCCCTGAGTGGACTGTGATCAATGCCCCTGGATTTATGGCAGATGCCGAGGTTGATGGTACACGCCAGCACAATTTTGCTATTTTGAATTTCACCAAAAAAATTGCCTTGATAGGAGGCACAGGATATACTGGTGAAATTAAGAAAGGTATATTTTCCGCGTTGAACTTTATTCTGCCCGTTCAAAAAAACACCATGCCCATGCACTGTTCCGCCAATATTGGTGAGGATGGGGATACCGCCATATTTTTTGGATTGTCAGGTACTGGGAAGACTACGCTATCAGCTGATCCCAACAGAAAGCTTATTGGGGATGACGAGCATGGTTGGACCGCTGAAAATACAGTCTTTAATTTTGAAGGAGGATGTTATGCCAAGGTCATTAATCTTTCAGAGGAAAATGAACCAGATATTTTTAGGGCAATCAAAAAAGGGGCCTTATTGGAAAATGTGGTTATGGATAGTAACGGGGAGGTGGACTTCGCGGATATTTCCATTACACAAAATACACGTGTAAGCTACCCTATTTATCATATAGATAATATCCAAGAGCCGTCCATTGGTCATAACCCAAAGAATATATTTTTTTTAACGGCTGATGCTTTTGGGGTGTTACCTCCAATTTCCAAATTAACTCCAAGTCAGGCTGCTTACCATTTTATGTCAGGATATACCGCTAAGGTGGCAGGTACAGAGGCCGGTGTAGTTGAACCAATTCCTTCTTTTTCTGCTTGTTTTGGAGCGCCGTTCATGCCTCTGCACCCGGCCAAGTATGCTGAAATGTTGAGTAAGAAGATGCAGGAATCAGGAGTTAATGTGTGGTTGGTAAATACAGGATGGACAGGAGGTCCCTACGGCGTTGGAACCCGTATGAAGTTGAAATATACGCGAGCCATGATTCAAGCTGCCCTAAATGGGGATTTGGGTATGTACAGCTATGATAATTACCATATCCATTCCGTTTTTGGTGTGGCCCAACCAAGGGAATGCCCAGGAGTGCCATCAAAAGTATTGAGTCCAAGGGCAACATGGAATGATGATGAGGCCTACTATAAAACAGCTTTTAAACTAACCAATGCCTTTAGGGAAAACTTCAAGAAGTATGAGTCCTATGCAAATGAGGAGATCAGGCGCGGCGGACCACAGCGATATGCATTTTAACCATAAAAAAAGCCTCTGTAAAGAGGCTTTTTTTATGGTTATTATTTCTTGTTTATTGTAGTGATATACTTCTGCAATGCCATGGTCATAGATGGTGTTTCGGGCGTTGGTGCCCTGATATCTATCCTTAGACCTGCTTCGGTGGCAGCGTTTATGGTTGAATTCCCAAAGACGGCGATTCTAGTTTCGTTTTGTTTAAAATCTGGAAAATTCTTTAAGAGCGATTCTATTCCAGAAGGACTAAAGAAGACCAAGATATCATAATAAACATCCCTGAGATCCGAAAGATCGCTAATAACCGTTTTGTAGAATATCCCTCTGGTCCAATTCAGTTCCATACTATTCATCAGTTCTGGAACAATTGGTTTCAGTACGTCAGATGACGGAAGTAAGAATTTTTCGTTTTTGTATTTTTTCAACAAAGGGGTGATGTCCACAAAATTCATTTTGCCAACATATATTTTCCTTTTTCTGTAAACCACATATTTTTGTAGATAATATGCTACGGCCTCAGATTGGCAAAAATATTTCATTGTGTCCGGAACTTTGAACCTCATTTCTTCGGCTATCCTGAAAAAGTGATCAACGGAATTTCGGCTGGTAAGTATGATGGCAGTAAAATTGTTCAAATCAATTTTTTGTTGCCTAACCCACTTAGCTTCAACTCCTTCCACATGGATAAATGGTCTAAAATCGACCTTTACTTTTTCTTTTTCAATAATTCGTGAATATGGGGAGTTCTCCATTTTCGGTTCTGGCTGGGAAACCAAAATCGTCTTTACTTTCATAAGCATCAGTCTTTAAGGTAGCTTCCTAATATCACAAAAGGCGCAATTTCGAGTGTGCAAAGATACAAAATAAAATAGAAGATGTTGCTGGTTATGTAAAATTGCTGATTTCTTATTATGGTGACCCATCCAATTAAATTTATAAGAAAAACAAGTGATATGCTTACATAAATAACAGTTTTAGAGTCTTTTAGAGCATAGGATAAAATAATGTTTGCAAGAAACATGACAATCCCACTGTAATTTAGATATGTGAGTTTTTTGAATATCAATTCGCTAATGGTCGATGTGATATTGAAGATAAAGGCGTTGAAAAGTTGTAAGATCACTTTAATAAGGAGAAAAAGCCCTAGGAGCCCTAAAATTAGAACATATATAAAAGGATATGCGCTATTGTCCAACTGAAAGACGATTCGTCTAGCCAGGTATACAAACAGGGCAAAATTAAATAGTTGGAACAGGGTGAGGAATATATGGAACCAGTTGACCAGTCTATCCTTTTTATTGTACATGATCACGTATTTGTTGTTAAAAGGAAGTATGATAAAATTCATGAACCTATTGTAAAAGAAGCTCTTTCCGATGACCACAAAAAATACACTGGTCAAAAGGACCAAGGTGATCCAATCGGCAGTATCTATGAGTCGTAGCGTTGGTTCCATTAATCTAATTTAATATTATCTCCGTTAATGCCCATATAAAGTCCATTTTCCGAGATGCTTATTTTAAAGAAACCGGGATCTTCCATTTTGGGTATTGGCAGTTTAAAGGTGAACATTGTACTGTCCTGGGCCTTGATAAACACGGTTTCCCTGTTTATAGGCTCTACTTGCAAAGGTAGGGTTTCCCTGACCTGTTTGTAGTCATTGAGATAGGCTATCCCGAACTTTATTTTTTCGAGGGGTATGTTAGTGTGATAAGGATTGAAAACTTTTAAAGTTAGCTCCTCGCCATCACCGAGCTTTATATTTTTTTCGGCAACATAGCATCTTAATTTTCGGAACGATTCAAAATTCTCAATATAATTCCCGTAAAATACTGTTCCATCGGGCCAGTTGAGGGTAATATCACCACTTTTGGTGTATTTGGAGACATATAGTACTTTTTGGTGTTGCACCTTGGATTCAGAATCATCTATGCTATATTGGTTTTGTCGGTACATGATATTGTTCAGGGAATAGGTGGGGCTTCCTGAATAAAAAGCATACATGGGGGCGCTTCTATAGGAATTTTCAAAAACTACGGGCATATCTCCAATTTGGGATTTGATATCGCCTACCCAACGGGTGTTGCCATGGGTTTCATAAACTATAGGGAACAAGGGCTCATAGACCAGGCCAACCCTTAAAAAAAGGAGTATTGCAATATTGGCTATACCCATGCGATAGATCCATTTTTTGGCATTATCATTTTCCAGAAGATAATTGAAGGCCATAATGGCCATGGGTATGGATATCACTATGATCCATTGGGTCTGTACCCTTCGGTTAAAACTGGAAATGAAAAAGAATATCAGGACCCCATATGTCAAGTACAACAGCGCCTTGGTGAATTGGTCTTTTGCTTTGGTTTTAAAAAGGGATTTATAGATCCATGGGAAGGTAAGCCCAAATAGGGCCACCAGGTTAATAAAGTACCCAAGTGTAAAATCACCAAACTCATAAGCCCTATTGGGGCGCTCATAAAGGTGATATTTTATGGAGATAAAGTCGTTTTCATACAGCCACAAAAAATGAGGGGTATAGCATACAAGGGCAACTACCACAGAAAGCCATGCGTATTTGTTCCAGACCAATTTTAGGTTGGAGAACAGCGTAAAAAGAATAACCAATACGGCATGGTATTTACTGTACATCAGTGCGGCCATCACCACACCTAGACCCAAGGAAAGCAAAGCAGATGGTTTGACTATGAATTTTTTGTAAAGAAGCAGGAACAATGCCGTGAAAAATAGAAAAGGTGTATCTGGCAGTGTAAAAAAGCCATAGGCGTTGATCAGCGTCATGGAAAACACAAGCACAAAAAATTGAACCCCATACCGCTTTTTTTTTGGATTATCTATCAATTGCCACAAGACCAAAAATGTAGCCACGGAAAAGATGCAACTCATAAAACGTACCCCTAGTTCCCCATTGAAAAAAAAACTGCTCAATTTAATCATGAGGGCAACCATGGGGGGGTGGTCAAAATAGCCCCAGGCCATATTTTGGGCATAGTACCAATAATAGGCCTCATCAAAAATGAGTTCTGTAAAATAGCTCTGGGCCATATTAAGGACAAACAGGGCAATCAATAAATAGAGAAGGATTTTAGGTAGCTTCGGTATCATTTCAATTTTTAATCGGTCCAAAATTACGAATTTTTACTGTGTTCAATGGATTTAAAAATATCATAAAACACATCAGGGATTTCTTTAGAGGGTTTAAAATACTATTTTTGTCCAAATTACCGTAGTCAATGGAAGACAGTTTAGTTATCATTCCCACTTTCAATGAAATAGAGAACATTGATGCGATTATAAAAGCGGTTTTTGCGCTCGAAAAGAAATTTCATGTACTAATTGTGGATGATAATTCTCCCGATGGCACTGCGGATAAGGTTCGGGAATTACAACAGCAATTTACAGACAGACTTTTTTTGGAGGTACGGAAGGAGAAATCTGGTCTGGGAACCGCATATATCCACGGATTCAAATGGGCAATTGCCCGCAAATATGATTTTATTTTTGAAATGGATGCCGATTTTTCGCATCGCCCGGATGACCTTCCTAGATTGTACAGGGCCTGTGCCAATGGTGCCGATGTAGTTGTGGGTTCCCGTTATAAGAAAGGGGTGAATGTAGTGAACTGGCCTTTGTATAGAATGTTGCTGTCCTATGGGGCTTCGTTTTATGTAAAGTTGATCACTGGGATGAAGGTGCATGACCCTACGGCAGGTTTTGTTTGCTACAGGCGAAAAGTTTTGGAAACCATAGATTTGGATGCGATAAAGTTTGTGGGGTACGCCTTTCAGATAGAAATGAAATTTAGGGCACACCTTAAAAAATTCAAAATAGAGGAGATTTCCATTATTTTTACGGATAGGGTAAGGGGAAAATCAAAAATGAGTTCCTCTATTGTAGGGGAGGCCATTTTCGGGGTGTTAAAAATGAAGCTAAGCAGTATATTCCAACGACATAAATTTTAGAATGGGAAAGACGTTATTGAAGAATGCGAGGATGGTAAATGAAAATACCATTATTGAGGGAGATATGCTATTGGAAGAGCAGCTCATCGTAAAAATAGATAAGGACATAAGCGACCCCAATGCCAAAGTTGTCGATTTGAAGGGCCTGTATTTATTTCCAGGTGTCATTGATGACCAGGTACATTTTAGGGAGCCCGGTCTTACACATAAAGGCAATATTGCTACAGAAAGTAGGGCGGCAATTGCTGGGGGGATTACCTCATTTATGGAACAGCCCAATACCAATCCACAGACAACCACCATCGAAGAGTTGGAAAAGAAATTTGCGATAGCTGCCAATACGGCCTATGCAAACTATTCCTTTCTTTTTGGGGGCACCAATGATAATTTGGAGGAACTTAAAAGGCTCGATAAAAATGCATGCTCGGGAGTGAAATTGTTTCTGGGGTCGTCCACTGGGAATATGTTGGTGGACAATGAGTTGGTCTTGGAGCGGATATTTCGAAATACCGAATTGGTCATCTCTGCCCATTGTGAGGACGAAGGCACCATAAGGGCAAATTTAGCTCGATTCAAAGAAGAATACGGAGATGACATTCCTATGAAATACCACCCTGTGATTCGAAGTGCAGAAGCCTGTTACCTCTCCTCTTCAAAGGCTATAAAGTTAGCCAGGGAAACCGGCGCAAGATTGCACGTTTTTCACGTCTCCACAGGTTTGGAAACGTC
>JBLGAT010000119.1:0-7150 GCA_047612485.1 Psychroserpens sp. | reverse complement strand
AAATAGGAAAAAAAACGCTTAAAGCACTAACAAATGCTATAGCGATGGCCGCGTTACTTGTCCATACCGATATCCAATAGCCCCAGGCCACTAAAAACCCAGCAAAATCACCAAAGGCAGCTTTAGTGAAAGCGTAGGGACCTCCACTTTTATTGGCCACAAGAACACTCAGTTTACTAAATACCCTAGCAAGCAAAAGCGCTCCAAATGCAGAAAAAAGCCATCCAATGGTACTGATACCTCCAAAAGATGCCAATGCTGCTGGCATAAGAAATACGCCAGCACCAATCATATTGCCAATTACCAAGGAAGTGCTCGTCCAGAGTCCTATTTTTTTTATTTCAACGGGTTTGGCCATAAAAATAGATTACTGTAAGATCTCATTATAAATTAATTAAATTTGGGAAGAAATCCCATCCCAAGGTACAATATAAATTATAACGATGCAGAAATTTGAAATCGATTCGGACATTACCAAGGCAAGCACTTTACCTGCTTCCTTTTATAGAGATCCCGAAGTTTTTGAAGCTATTAAAAATATGATATTTTATAGATCTTGGCAGTGGGTAGGACACGAAAATTTAGTGGAATTGCCTCATCAACAATATCCTTTTACCCTTTTGGACGGTTATCTGGCAGAACCTGTAGTTTTGACAAGGGACGAGGGGAATCATGTTCATTGTCTATCCAACGTATGCACACATAGGGGGAATTTGGTGGTGGCCCAAAATTCCAACACAAAAAAATTGATCTGTGGTTATCACGGAAGAAGATTTCAGTTGGACGGTACCATGGAACATATGCCCGAATTTAAAGAGGCCCAAGATTTTCCTAAACCGTGCGATAACCTTTATAAATTTCCATTGCGCCATTGGGGTCCGTTTTTGTTTATGGGCCTTAGCCCAACCTTTGATATTAATACGGTTCTGGAAATCATGAATGAGCGAATTGGCTTTTTTCCCTTACATGAATTTAAATTAGATGAAAGTCGTTCCAAGGAATATATGGTTGATGCCCATTGGGCACTTTATTGTGATAATTATTTGGAAGGCTTTCACATTCCTTTTGTCCATAACGATCTAAACGAGGTATTGGATTATGGCAATTACGAAACGCTCCTTTTTGATCATGTGAACTTACAGATCGGTTATGCACATGGATCGGAGGAAATTTTTGAATTGCCTGAAAATCATATCGACCATGGGAAGAACATAGCAGCCTATTATTTCTGGGTCTTTCCCAATATGATGTTCAACTTCTACCCTTGGGGTCTTTCGGTAAACATTGTACACCCATTGGGTTTAAAGAGCACCAAAGTTTCTTTTCACTCTTATGTCTATGATAAAAGCAAATTGGACAAGGGTGCAGGCTCTGGGTTGGACAAGGTAGAATTAGAAGATGAAGACGTGGTAGAAAGCGTCCAGAGAGGAGTCCGCTCAAAATTCTACAATGCCGGACGTTTTTCCCCAACAAGGGAAAAGGGCGTACATCATTTTCACTGCCTATTGGCAAGTTTTATAAATGGTTAAAAAAATAGAATCCAAAATAAACACGGAATAGGCAATAATGTAACACAGGAGTCTTGTAATGTTATATTCCTTTATTTATCTTTGAGACAAATAAAAGTCCATATGAAGCCAGATTTGTTTGAAGCTCCCGATTATTACAATCTCGATGATTTACTGTCAGAAGAACATAAATTGGTGCGTGATGCCGCCCGTCAATGGGTTAAGAGGGATGTATCCCCCATCATAGAGGAATATGCACAAAAAGCGGAGTTTCCAAAACAAATCATTGGTGGTTTGGCAGAAATAGGGGCTTTTGGACCTTATATTCCCCAAGAATATGGAGGCGCCGGTCTTGACCAAATAAGCTATGGACTCATCATGCAAGAAATTGAACGCGGTGACAGTGGTGTTAGATCTACGGCTTCCGTGCAATCATCCTTGGTGATGTATCCCATTTATACGTATGGAACGGAAGCACAGCGAAAAAAATACTTGCCCAAATTGGCAACAGGGGAGTTTATGGGCTGTTTTGGACTTACCGAACCTAACCATGGCTCTAACCCAAGTGGTATGGAAACAAAATTCAAGGATATGGGTGACCACTACCTTTTAAACGGTGCCAAGCTTTGGATCTCCAATTCTCCCTTTGCCGATATCGCTGTGGTTTGGGCAAAAAATGAAGAAGGAAGGATCCACGGACTGATCGTGGAACGTGGCATGGAAGGCTTTTCTACTCCTGAAACCCATAACAAATGGTCCTTAAGGGCTTCCGCAACTGGAGAGCTTATTTTTGACAATGTAAAAGTGCCGAAAGAAAATCTATTGCCGGGCAAAAACGGTTTGGGAGCCCCTCTGGGTTGCTTGGATTCTGCCCGATATGGTATTGCATGGGGCGCCATTGGTGCCGCCATGGACTGTTATGATACAGCATTAAGGTATTCCAAAGAGCGCATCCAATTTGGCAAGCCCATTGGGGCTACACAACTACAGCAGAAGAAATTGGCAGAAATGATCACGGAAATAACTAAGGCACAATTACTGGCCTTTAGATTGGGGCAATTAAAAAATCAAGGGAAAGCCACTACTGCCCAAATTTCAATGGCGAAGCGCAATAATGTAGACATGGCAATAAAAATAGCCCGTGAAGCAAGACAAGTATTGGGAGGAATGGGAATTTCCGGCGAATACAGTATTATGAGACACATGATGAACCTAGAAAGTGTTATCACCTATGAGGGCACACATGACATACACTTACTGATCACTGGAGCGGATATTACCGGTTTTCAGGCCTTTCAGTAACTATTAGGAAACTTTTACGTTTAAAAGATAATTGGATAAGTGCTGTCTCAATTTTACCATTGAAATAGGTTTGGTAAAATATTCGTTCATTCCGAATGCAAGTGCCTTTTCTATGGTTTCCCGTGTTACATCGGCTGAAAAGCCTATGATCACAAGTTCCTTATTGGTCTTACGTATGATCTTGGTGGCTTCCAACCCGTCCATCACGGGCATATGGATATCCATAAACACCAGGTCGTAAACATTTTTTTGTGCCTCTGCTACAGCCTGCTCACCGTCAGAGACGTATTGGGCCTTTATTCCCAATGTTTCCAACGCCTTCTTAAGTACAATCACATTTATCTTATTGTCATCCACAATCAGGACTGAAGCGCCTTCTATATCATCATTTTTTTTAGTTGTAATGTCAATTACCTTTTGTGCTTCTTGTTCACAATTCACTAAGGGGAACTGTAGGCTTATTTTAAACTGTGTCCCGTTATTTGTTGAACTTTCCGCTGTAATTTGTCCTTTCATTAATTTCACCAAATTGTTGGTGATATATAGTCCAAGACCACTACCCTCATGCTTTTTGTTTAATCCAGAGTCTACTTGTGTAAATCGATTGAAAATTGATTTCATTTTATTTTTGGGTATCCCAATTCCCGTATCCCGGATTACTAAGTCTATCAAAAGATTATTTTCATTGATCCTTTCGCTATAATTAATGTGAATACCACCGTTTTCTGTAAATTTCAAGGCATTTCGTAAGAGGTTGGTAAGAATCTGACCGAATTTCCCCATATCACCAATTCCGTATATATCACTGTTAACTGGAGCATCCAAATGTAGGTACAATCCTTTTTGTTCTATACTTGGCCTATAAATTCTAATAATATTGGCAATTTCCCGAGCAGGCGAAAATCGCTCTTTTTTGCAGATGCTTTTCCCTGATTCAATCTTGTCAATCTCCAATATATCATCCACCAAAAGCAGTAATTTTTTAGACGAGATATCCATTAGCACAAGATATTCCTTTAGGGAGCTCTTAATATTGGATGATTTTAAAACCTCTATAAAACCTAGAATAGCATTTAAGGGAGTCCTAATCTCATGACTCATATTGGACACGAATTCGGTTTTTGCCTTACTGGCTTTTTTAGCCTTTAGCTGTTCTGTTTTTAAATCGCTGTTTAACTCACGGAGTTTTAATATGGACTCTTTATAGCGTTTATTCTCTGATCTCGAAGCTCTGTAAAAATAAATCAAGGAACTGGTTAAAATGGAGAGCAACAACCCAAAGACAAAAGCGATAAACATGGTTTCCTTTCTATCTGCCAACATATCAATGTGTTTTGGCATAAGGGAAAAACTCCATTGCTGTTGATCTAGGGAATCCATCATAAAAGAGGTATTGTACTTATACTCACTTTCAAATTCCGATGATTTTGGAGAATTGTAGGCATAAAACGTTGTCCCCGTTTCATCTTTAATTTCAACGGCATAGGCATCTAAATCGGTTGCCAATTGATTGAAGGGATTGGTAAAATCCATACCAGCAGTGATCGTACCTTGTAGCTTCCCTTCAAAATATACGGGTATATCTACCAAAAAGGCCTGACCTCCTTGGGTCAAACTTACCCAAGAAGTAATATTGGTTTTATTACGCTGACTATGTTCTTTCCATTCCTCTGCCCTGTATAATTTGGAAATATCCAAGCCAACAGCTGCTTCATTACCTTTTAATGGGGTAATCTTTCTGATAATCATTGAACTATCTATCCACTCCACAAATTTAAAGGAAGGATTCTGCTCCAAAATAAGCTGCGCATCCTCTTCCCAATATTGAAAGTAACCGCCATTGGTCATTTCAATACGCTGTTTAAGGTTTTCCAACGCCTTTACACTGTTGGCTACTGAATTATAAAATTCCTGAGACCTAAGTTGACCGGAAGTTTGTATTTCATTTTTTAATAAGGCCTCTTGCGTTTTCAATGTTTTATTCCATAAAACAATGGCAACCACCATTAAGGACATAAAAACCAACAGGGGAAATATTAACTCTTTTTTCGAAAATTTATACGACATATTAAGATACAATTAGGGGAACTAAGCGCTATTCAATTCAAAAATTTATTTCTTATCACTAAAATCTAAAACTAATTGTAAGTTATTAATTACACATAATTAAGGCTTCGAACGTCAATTATACTATAAAAATTGTAATCTATGCTATTTTTGTTGTCAAATACACATTTTTGTGTGTAAGAAAAACCCTCATGAACAGTGGTTAGTGCATTGACTGTTTTAATGAATTTGTGTTCCCATTGGGTAATACGTAAAAAAAGGGGCAGCAAACCATAATTTGCTGCCCCTTTTTTCAATAAAAACACCCCGTAAATTACCCAACTTTATTATGCCGAGTTTCTACTGGCGTTAATGTTTCCATAGAGTGATCTGGTCACTATTTTCTCATACAATTCCTTATGGTCCGATCCTTGCCCTATTTTTTGAAGTGCATATTGTTGAATTACCAACAGAGGCAATACGATTGCTTCCCTTATTTTTATCGATTCCCTGGATACTGATTCCTCCTCCATTAAAATCTTGAAATCAGAAATTAAAAGGAGCATTTCCTTGGACAAAAGGTATTCATCATAAAGAATATTCCAGAATTCACCATATTCTTGGTCGTCCTTCATATAGCTCGTCAGCTCAAAATAACATTTGGACAAGGCCATCATACTGTTTAGCATTAACGCCTTGAAAAAAGGAACCTCTTGGAATAGCTTTTTAAGGTCGTTAAGTTGTCCTCTATCCTTTAGAATTTTAATGGCAGACCCTATTCCGAAATATCCCGGTACATTTTGTTTTAATTGGCTCCACGAACCAACGAAGGATATCGCTCTAAGATCGGTAAGCTCCAATTTTGCCTTGTTCCCTCTTTTTCCTGGCCTACTGCCAATATTGGCATTGTTATAATATCTTAAGGTGCTCTTTTCTTCCAAGTAGGGCATAAATTTATCATGCTGCTTCAGGGCATCATATTTGGCAAAACTAAGGTCGGATAGTTCTTCCATCAATTGCCTCATCTCCTTGGATATTGAGTTTTCTTTGCCAAAAAGATCATTGGAAAGGCCTGCGGTCAATAACTGCTCACAGTTGTGCATAAATAGGTCCTTGGTTCCATAATTACTGGTAATGGTCTGGCCTTGGATGGTGAGCTGTATTTCATTATTGGCGATATTCTTTGTCTGTGCAGCATAAAACCGATGGGTTTTGCCGCCTCCACGTGCTGGTGGTCCGCCTCGACCGTCAAAAAATATGGCCTTTACATCCCTTTGTCCGCAAACCGTCGATAAATTCTCTTTGGTTTTAAAAATAGACCAATTTGCCTTTACGTAGCCGCCATCTTTGGTGCCATCAGAAAAGCCGAGCATAATGGTCTGTTTATTATGTCTATTTCTAACATGGGCCCTATATTCGGATAAATCGAACACCCCGTTCATGGTATCCTCGGAGGTGGCCATTCCGTTCATGGTCTCAAACAACGGCACAATATCGAAAGGTATTTTACCTTCTTCCCAATCCCCGCACCATCTCAACAGGCCGTATACGAAAAGTACGGAAAAGATATCTTCGGAATTGCTTATCGCATACCTATTGCACCCTTCCTCCCCATTTTTACTTTGGATATTTTTTAGTTGGGCTATATTCTCTATGGTATCCCGTACCAGGTCATCCTCAAAATTTTCGTGTTGTACTTTAATATTTTTGTGCATTAAAAGATCTATCAATGCCGCTTCAGTAAGTTCCTCCAAACTTTCAGTGATAACTTCTTGTTGTTTCAATATAGCCTCCACGGTATTCCTATGCACACTATGGTCTTGCCTTATGTCTAACGTCGCGAAATGCGTTTTGAATATTTTGACCTTATCGATAACCTGGTCCAAATCCTTTAGGTACAATGAATTGTACTCCCGAACTAATATTTCCCGAATTTGTATAAGTGGACCAATGATTTCTTCATACGACATAACCTTTTTCACATTGAACATGGTATCATACAGTTTGCCCCTCAACTCATTGAGCAAATCCTGCAAATCTGTGAAACTCAATTTTTGTTGCAAGGTCTTAATGTCGTGATAATAGCATTTCATCAGGGTTGTCCTAAGCTCATCTGCTACCTGGTTGGTCATTGCAGCCGTTACAAAAGGGTTACCGTCCCTATCCCCGCCAGGCCAGAACCCCAACTTCATTATATTATGGTTGTTAAAATCCTGATTTTGTATATGTTCCTTGATATAGGAATATAGCTCTCCAATGGCATTGTAATAAACATTCCTTAAAATATGAATGAT
>JBLGAT010000118.1:0-7319 GCA_047612485.1 Psychroserpens sp. | reverse complement strand
AGATAATTTTTACCAAAAATAAAGCAAATTTACGAATCCATGATTGCTATTTGCTATGAGATAACATTGTCCTAATTGCAGAAATATAAAAAGCACAAAATTTGTTGGTTTTGATCTCGGGGGATTCTTTTGATCTTTTTGAAAATCAATTATTCGCAAATAATGTTAGTATTTATGGGGTTTTGCATACCAATTGTTTAATAAATTGAATTATTTAAAAAAAGAATGTCATAAAATTTGATTTTTAAATATAATATTTACCTTAGCAAGAGATTGTGTAAGAAAATGACAAAGCAATATATCTGGAACGGTTTTTATTTCTACTTCTTTTTTAAGAGAGGTATGGGACTGTTCTAGCATATTTTAAAAAATATATATAGCCAAAAAGTCCCGTGAAAACAGGGACTTTTTTTTTGTCCAAACTTAAATGGCGATCTCTAATAGTAGTAACAAATAACCCTTTGATATATAGGGTCTGATAACGATAATGGCATTAAAAATAGCAATACAGGGAATAAAAGGATCCAACCACCATCAGGTGGCCAAGGATTACTTTGGGGATGATATAGACCTAGTGGAATGTATGTCCTTTGATGGGCTGGTAGATCAGTTGCTCATCAATAAGGCGGATAAAGGTGTCATGGCCATTGAAAACTCCATCGCAGGGTCCATTATTCCTAATTACGCCTTGGTCTTTAAGAATAACCTACATATTATTGGCGAACATTACTTAAACATCCACCATCATCTAATGGTACTCAAAGGCCAGAAAATGGCAGATATTCAAGAAGTTCACTCGCATCCAATGGCTTTGTTGCAATGCAAGGAATATTTTAGGGACTTCCCTTCTATAAAACTAGTGGAGGATGTGGATACGGCGGAAACTGCCAAAAGAATTCAAGATGGACAATTGAAACATATAGCAGCCATTGCCCCCAGGGTAGCGGCTGAATTGTACGATTTGGAAATCATTGCCTCCGAAATACAGACCATTAAGAACAATTCAACAAGGTTTATCATCGTCAAGACCCAAAACAAGGTGCTCCCTGAGGAGGAAATAAACAAAGCTTCCCTTCGGTTTTTGGCAGATCACAAAAGGGGAAGTTTGGCGGCAGTATTGAATGTGATGAGCGATTGTAACCTGAACCTTACAAAAATTCAATCCTTGCCCGTAATTGAGCGACCATGGAAATACTCCTTTTTTGTGGACGTTACTTTTGATTCCTATGCGGATTATGCGAAGGCAAAGTCACTTTTGGAAATTATGTCCGAAGAATTTAGGGTATTGGGTGAATATAAAAATGGAAGAAACTTATGATTGCTGCGGACAGATTAAAAACGGTGGAAGAATACTACTTCTCAAAAAAATTAAGGGAAGTCAGAGGATTGATGGCAGAAGGTAGGCCCGTTATCAATATGGGTATTGGGAGTCCAGATTTGGCCCCTTCACAGGAAGTCATTGAGGCCCTGCAAGAATCTGTAAATGGCGCCAACGCCCATCAATACCAAAGCTATCAGGGACTGCCAGAGTTGCGGGAGGCTTTTTCTGCATTCTATCATGCAAAATTTGGGGTCACGGTAAATCCGGTCAACGAAGTGCTTCCTTTGATGGGGTCCAAGGAAGGAATCATGCATATCAGTATGGCATTCTTGAATCCTGGGGATGAGGTATTGATACCCAATCCGGGATATCCCACCTATTCTTCCGTAACCAATTTGGTGGGTGGCATTCCCAAATATTATGATTTATTGGCTAAGAATGGCTGGTTTCCCGATTTGGAAGCCTTGGAAAAGAATGATTTGTCCAAGGTGAAAATTATATGGACCAGTTACCCACATATGCCCACTGGTGCCACGGCAACTGAGGGCCAATTAATGGATCTGGTAGCCTTTGCCAAGCGGAACAATATTCTTTTGGTAAATGACAATCCCTACAGTTTTGTACTCAACCAAACCCCTATCAGTATTTTAGGCGTAGAAGGGGCCATGGAAGTAGCACTGGAACTTAATTCACTGAGCAAGACCTTTAACATGGCCGGATGGCGTGTAGGGATGGTTTTGGGCAGCAAAGCCCATATTGATGAGGTTTTAAAAGTGAAGAGCAATATGGATTCCGGGATGTTTTATGGCATACAAAAAGGGGCAATTGCCGCTCTTCAGAGTAGTGAAGTCTGGTTTGATAAACTAACGCAAGTATATACGTCAAGAAGGAACCTGGTGTTCCAATTGGCAGATAAGTTGAACTGTACCTATGATGGACAAAATGCAGTGGGTATGTTCGTATGGGCGAAATTACCTGCGGGTATAGCCTCGGCTGAAACATTTATTGACGAAGTGCTTTATAACAAGAATATATTTATTACCCCAGGGACTATTTTTGGAAGTAATGGAGAGGGGTATATTAGATTTTCACTTTGTGTTACAGAAGATAAAATTAAGGAAGCAATAAGTAGATTTTAAAGAGATGAACGTATTTATAATCGGTGTTGGATTAATAGGTGGCTCTATGGCCAAGGATATCAAAAATTTTGATCCAGAGGCTAAAATATATGGTATCGATGCCAATGAAATCCACTTGGAGGATGCATTATTACTCGGATTTATAGACAAAAGTGCAACATACCAAGATCTGTCAATAGCAGATGTGGTCATTGTTTCCATTCCTGTAGATGTTATGGTTTCTGAGCTTCCCAAAGTTTTGGATGTCGTAAATGACGATGCAGTGGTGTTGGACGCAGGGTCAACAAAAGCGTTAATTTGTAGTACGCTAGAGCACCATCCCAAAAGGAGGAATTTCCTGGCATGCCATCCTATTGCGGGAACTGAATTTTCGGGACCTTCGGCAGCTATCAATGGCCTGTATAAAGGAAAGACCATTATTATTTGTGAAGTAGAAAAAACGGCTTTTAAGTTGCAGGAAAGAGCGCTGGAGATATTTCAAAAATTAGGGATGCGTATCAGGTATATGAACCCGGAAGCGCACGATAAGCATATTGCTTATGTCTCCCATCTGTCGCATATAAGTGCGTTTATGTTGGGTAAGACGGTAATTGAAAAAGAAAAAAATGAGCGTGATATTTTTGACATGGCGGGAAGTGGATTTGAAAGCACGGTGCGCTTGGCAAAAAGTTCCCCAGCAATGTGGACGCCTATTTTTGAACAGAACAGGGAAAATGTGATTGAAACATTGGAAGAATACATCATAAATTTAGAAGCTTTCAAAAAGATGATCGTTGAAGGGGATTATGAAGGTATTTATAAGGAAATGAGCAGTACCAATAGAATAAAAGAAATATTGAACGGAATACCACTAAATAAAAATTAGAATACAATAGAATGGAAAATTTAAAACAAATGAGAACATGGTTGGACGATATGCAATTGGACCATCCATTGGTAATCGCAGGACCTTGTAGTGCGGAGACAGAAGAGCAAGTATTAAGAATTGCACATGAGTTAAAGGATAGCGATGTAAACTATTTCCGCGCAGGGATATGGAAGCCAAGGACCCGTCCCGGAATGTTCGAAGGTGTTGGTGCCATTGGATTAAAGTGGTTGAAAAAAGTGAAAGAAGAAACGGGTATGAAAACGGCGACGGAAGTAGCCAATAAAGCCCATGTGGATCTTGCTTTGGAGCACGATGTAGATTTACTTTGGATAGGGGCACGCTCAACTGTGAGTCCATTTATCATGCAGGAAATAGCAGATGCTCTGGAAGGTACGGATAAAATAGTGTTGGTAAAAAACCCTATCAATCCAGATTTGTCACTTTGGTTGGGAGGTATCGAAAGATTATACACCGCCAATATTAAAAATTTGGGGGCTATCCATAGAGGTTTTTCCACCTACGAAAAGACGAAGTACAGAAATATTCCAGAGTGGCAATTGGCCATTGAATTTCAGAATCGTTTTCCCGATTTGCCGTTGATCAATGACCCATCGCACATTACAGGGAAGAGGGACATGATTTTTGATGTGTCACAAACAGCTTTGGATCTAAACTTTGATGGCCTAATGATCGAAACACATTTTGATCCTGACAATGCATGGAGCGATGCCGCACAACAAGTAACACCAACGGTTCTGAAACAAATAATGAGGGATCTAAAAATAAGAAAGATAACTGATTCCGAAGAGGATTATACCAAAGAACTTAGCAACCTTAGGGCCCAGATAGATGTAATAGATAATCAGCTGTTGGATATTTTGGGCAAAAGGATGAAAACTTCAGATGGTATTGGAGCCCTGAAAAAGAAAAAAAATGTTGCCGTACTTCAGTCCGCCAGATGGAACGAAATATTGGGTAAAATGATCTTGGAAGGAGAATCAAGAGGATTGAGCGAGGAATTCGTCTTAAAAATGTTCAAGGCGATCCATCAAGAATCCATCAACCATCAGGAAAAGATTATCAACGGATAGTGAAAATTTAACAAATAAAAAGCCCCACATAACCTGTGGGGCTTTTTTGTTGTGGTGCAAAGATTATTTTTTAAAGATGTAGCGAGTTATAAAAATTCCTTGCCCATCGCCCTTTCCGCCTTCACTTTCCACTCCACTGGTCACAAAGGCTAATTCCCAACCTTCAGCGACCATGGCATTGATCTTGGAAGATATTAAAGCATCATTGGCGGCGATATTCTGGAAACGGATACCTCCAATATTATAGAAGTTCAATAATTTGGTTTCTTCAAAATTCTTTACTCGGATTTCCCCTCGGTCAGACTTGTTCCTTGTATTGTCGTCTTCAGTTTGTTCACTGGTAAATTCCTTATAATCTTTTTCTTCGTTCGCACTTATTATTCTGGATCGTCCCAAACCGTTTGGCACGATTGATTCTACACTGGTAATCACTTTAAACTGTTGTGCGCTTCCTTCAGTGTTGGCCATAAGGACCAAACATGCAATTAAAATTAGTTTCTTCATGCTTTATAAGAAATTTGGTTTGTTATAGCTTGTGAAACGGTTCAAAACCATAGATAGTATAGAAGTAATGTTGTTTCTTTGTAAAAAACAAGGATAGTTGATGTTAGGAATCGTTTATAAATCTACAGGGAGTTGGTACACCGTAAAAGCCAATGATGGTGAGTTTTATGAATGTAAGATAAAAGGAAAATTCAGGATCCAAGGCATCAAAAGCACCAATCCAATTGCAGTTGGGGATAAGGTAGATTTTGAGGTAGAGCATATCGGGGACGAGACCATGGGCATTATCTCTAAAATAGCGAACAGGAAGAACTACATTGTCCGAAAATCTGTAAACCTCTCAAAGCAGACGCACATCATTGCCTCTAATTTAGATCAGGTATTTCTAATGGTGACCCTTAATAACCCTCCAACTTCGACCAGTTTTATAGATCGTTTTCTGGTGACTTCAGAGGCCTATCATATACCCGCCGTTCTGCTTTTCAATAAAATAGACACCTACAATGAGGATGAATTGGGCGAGATTAAATATATGGCTGCCCTTTATCGTGAAATAGGGTATACTTGTTTGGGCATTTCTGCCAAAACGGGAAAAAACGTGGAAGAGGTCAAAGAATTGATGAAGGGCAAAACAAGTATGTTTTCAGGCCATTCGGGAGTAGGTAAATCTACCTTGGTCAATGCTATAGATAAGGAACTACATTTAAAAACCGCCGAAATATCGCCACAGCACCTACAGGGTCAGCACACTACCACCTTTGCAGAAATGTTCGATATGGATTTTGGGGCCAGGATCATAGATACCCCTGGAATTAAGGGATTTGGTATAGTGGATATGGAGAAAAGCGAGATAGGGGATTATTTTCCCGAATTCTTCAAGTTAAAAAGCCGGTGTAAATTTAATGATTGCCTCCATTTGGATGAACCTCAATGCGCTGTAAAGGAGGCCTTGGAAAATGATGAGGTATCTTGGAGCAGGTATAGGAGTTATGTGCAAATGGTAACTGGGGAAGATGAGAATTACAGAATTGATATTCACAGTAAAAAATAAATGAAGGCAATTGTACAAAGAGTCGCCAAAGCCAGTGTTACCGTTGATGGGGAAGTGATTTCAAAAATTGACAACGGTCTTTTGGTTTTATTGGGCATCGAGGACTCGGATGAACAGGAAGATTTGGAATGGTTGTCCAGAAAAATTGTCAACCTGCGTATTTTTAATGATTCCGATGGGGTAATGAACCAGTCCCTAGTTGAAACCGGTGGCAATGCCATTGTGGTCAGTCAGTTTACCTTGCACGCTTCCACAAAAAAAGGCAATAGACCTTCTTATATCAAGGCGGCAAAACCAATAGTCGCCATCCCCCTCTACGAAAGGTTTGTCACCCAAATGGAACAGGATTTAGGACAAAAAGTGGGAACCGGAATATTTGGAGCGGATATGAAGGTGGAACTGGTTAATGATGGCCCCGTGACCATTGCAATCGATACAAAAAATAAGGAATAATGAACATACAAAACTCGCAAAAGGCAGTAGATGAGTGGATAAAGGCCCATGGGGTGCGTTATTTTAATGAACTTACCAATATGGCCCAACTGACGGAAGAGGTTGGGGAGGTGGCCCGTATCATTGCTAGGCGTTATGGCGAACAAAGTGAAAAGGAATCGGATAAGGATAAAGATCTAGGGGAGGAATTGGCAGATGTTCTTTTTGTGGTCCTCTGTTTGGCCAACCAAACGGGGATAGATTTGCAACAATCTTTTGATAAAAAGTTAGATCTCAAGACCAAGAGAGATCATGACCGGCATCATGGCAATGAAAAGCTGAAATAATCATATATTTACGTTTCATTTTTTTCGGGATACGGCACGTCGGTGGTCTGCATTGACCATGGCTTATTGTACACCCGATCTCTTTTAAAATTTAGGACATTGAGGCTACATCTATCTGCACCTGTATCAAATAAAATAAAAGCGGAAATCAAAATAACCGGCTCCAAAAGCGAGTCCAATCGGTTATTGTTATTACAGGCTTTGTTTCCAAACATTGAAATAGCCAATATTTCCAATTCAGACGATGCACAGGTCATGAAAAAAGGTTTAAAAATCGCCGAAGGGGAAGTTGATATCCATCACGCTGGGACAGCTATGCGGTTTTTAACGGCCTATTTTTCTTCCCAAGAGGGAAAGGTGGTAGTGCTTACAGGTTCCCAACGGATGACGGAAAGACCTATCAAGGTATTGGTAGAGGCGCTACAGAGCTTGGGAGCCGATATCTCTTATGTCAAAAATGAGGGATATCCCCCGATAAAAATAAAGGGAAAAACCCTTGAAAAACATAAGGTAGGTTTGCCTGCTGATATCAGTAGCCAATATATTTCTGCTTTGTTACTGATTGC
>JBLGAT010000117.1:0-7537 GCA_047612485.1 Psychroserpens sp. | reverse complement strand
GTTGAATCTGTCCCTGGCTACATTGATCCTGTTTTCCGTGCCTTCCAATTGTGATTGAAGCTCCAAGAAGTTTTGGTTTGCCTTCAATTCTGGATAGCGTTCCACGGTAACCAATAAGCTTTTTAAGGCTCCACTCAAGCCTCCTTGTGCCTCGTTGAATTTTGCCAATTGCTCTGGCGTGATATTGGTAGGGTCTATGGAAACGGACGTGGCCTTGGCTCGTGCCTCTATAACGGCCGTTAAGGTTCCCTTTTCAAAATCTGCCGCCCCTTGTACTGTTTTTACCAAATTGTCTATAAGGTCGTTTCTACGCTGGTAGGAACTCTCCACATTTGCCCAGTTTTTGGTTGAAGCTTCTTTTAGGTCAATCGCCGTATTATTGAAGCCAACGGCCCAACGGTAAACTCCAAAGACGATGACAACAATAATGATTACTGGAATAAGCCACTTTTTCATTGATAATTATTTTTTATAGTTAGTGTTAAAGTTGGTTTTTGATTTTTATGAGCTCTGCCTTGATCCCCTCCAATTTGGAAATAATATCAAAGGTAGAAAGGGTCTTTAACTTTTCCTCCTTTAAATGGGTTTTGGCCCCTTCCAAGGTAAAACCGCGCTCTTTCACCAAATGAAAGATCAATTGTAAATTTTTAATGTCCTGAGGGGTGAATTTTCTATTGCCCTTGGCATTTTTTTTTGGCTGTAGCACATCAAACTCCTTCTCCCAGAAACGGATGAGCGACGTATTCACGTTAAAGGCTTTGGCGACTTCCCCAATACCATAATATCTTTTTTCAGGAAGTTGTATATGCATCTTAATCCAGAGATTGGTTTTCTTGTATGGCGTATTTCAGCATGTTTTCAAACTCTTCTGCCGTTAAACTTCCATAGTAAAAATTAATAGGGTTGATGCGACCACCATCTTTCCATACTTCATAATGTAAATGTGGGGCTTCTGAACGACCCGTACTCCCTACAAAACCGATGAGGTCTCCTCTTTTTACCAGTTGCCTTGCCTTGACATTATAATTGCTCATATGTCCGTAAAGACTGATATATCCATACCCGTGATCTATGCGAATGTGCTTCCCATAGCCCGAAGAATTATTATCGGCCCTAATGACCTTACCATCACCTGAGGCATAGATGGGTGTTCCTTTTGGAGAGGTGAAATCCATTCCCCAATGCATTTTACGTGCTTTGGTAAATGGGTCCGATCGCCATCCGTAACCCGAAGCCATACGGGTAAGTTTGTCATTGGAAATAGGCTGTATCGCTGGGATGGCCGCCAATAATTTTTCCTTTTCTGCGGCCAGTTTAGTAATTTCGTCCAAAGATTTTGATTGAATCACCATTTGTTTTTGAATGATATCCATGCGTTTGGAGGTGCCCATTATCATTTCAGAATTATTGAAACCCTCCAATGATTTGTACCTGTTGACTCCACCAAAACCTGCTCTCCGTTGTTCTTCAGGAATAGGATTGGCTTCAAAATACAAGCGGTAGATATTGTTGTCCCTATCCTCAATATTGGCCAGGACCTGTTCCATTTGTTCCATTTTCTTACCCAAAAGCTCAAATTGTAGCTCGTAATTTTTTACCTCCCGCTGAAGGGAAAGTTCCCTTGGGGTATTTAAAATGCTCGTGTTTAAAATGATGGTAAGTCCCAGAAGACCAAAGATGGCCGAACCCAACAGAAAAAACGTTAAGTTCCTATATTTTCTAGATTTCTTGGGCTCTATCTTTCGATACGAAAGAGTGTCCGGGTCGTAAAAATATTTTACTTTAGACATAAATGGAAATTATCCTATTTTTGTGCTCTCAATTATCGCAACAAACAAATATAAAAATTGTTTGGCACAAACTGCCAATTTTATAAAAAGCTTACCATATTACATGAAATCCCAAGAAGCAAGAAATACGTTTTTAGAATTTTTCAAAGAAAAAACACACAGGATTGTGCCCTCGGCCCCTATGGTCATTAAGGACGATCCTACCCTGATGTTCACCAATGCTGGCATGAACCAGTTTAAGGAGTTCTTTTTGGGGAACAGTGTGCCCAAATCCAAAAGGGCTACGGATTCCCAAAAATGCCTTAGGGTCAGCGGGAAGCACAATGACCTGGAAGAAGTGGGCAAGGATACCTACCACCATACCATGTTCGAGATGTTGGGGAATTGGAGCTTTGGAGACTATTTTAAGAAAGAAGCAATTGCCTGGGCTTGGGAACTTTTGACAGAAGTTTACAAAATTGACAAGGAGAGCCTATATGTTTCCGTGTTCGAAGGAAGCAAGGATGCAGATAACCTAGGAATGGATACAGAAGCTTTGGAACTATGGAAAGCTATAGTTCCCGAAGAACGTATCATTTATGGGAATAAAAAGGACAATTTTTGGGAAATGGGGGATCAAGGCCCTTGTGGCCCTTGCTCAGAAATACACGTAGATATCCGTTCCAAGGAAGAAAAAGCCAGAGTTTCTGGGGCATCATTGGTCAATCAAGATCACCCACAAGTTGTGGAAATCTGGAACCTGGTCTTTATGCAATACAATAGAAAGGCCGATGGTAGCCTTGAATCGTTGCCAGCAAAGCATGTGGATACCGGAATGGGTTTTGAACGCCTGTGTATGGTGCTACAAGGGGTAAAATCTAGCTATGATACAGATGTGTTTATCCCAATAATAAGGGAGATAGAGACCATTACCAATTCCGAATACGGGAAAAGTGAAGAAACGGACATCGCCATTAGAGTGATTGCCGACCATATTCGCGCTGTATCATTTTCCATTGCCGATGGGCAATTGCCTAGTAATACAGGTGCGGGTTATGTGATCCGCAGAATACTCCGAAGGGCCATTCGATACGGGTTCACATTTTTGGACACCAAAGAACCCTTTATGTACAGATTGGTTCAGGTACTCAGCAGTACCATGGGCCATGCATTCCCAGAGTTGAAGGAACAACACCAGTTGATAGAGAACGTGGTCAAGGAAGAAGAGCATTCATTCTTAAAGACTATGGATCAAGGCTTGGTGTTGTTGGATAGCGTTTTGGCGAATGCCAAAGGAAAACTGATAGATGGCAGAAAGGCATTTGAGCTTTATGATACCTACGGGTTTCCAATAGACCTTACCTCCCTAATTCTTGGGGAAAGAGGATTTCAATTGGACGAAAAAGGATTTGAAGTGGCTATGCAGGAACAGAAGACCCGTTCCCGTTCGGCTTCTGAAGTATCCAAAGAAGATTGGACCATCATATTTAATGATCTGGAACAGGAATTTGTAGGATATGATAGTTTGGAGGCCAATGTAAAGTTGGTGAAGTATAGGAAGGTGACCTCCAAAAAAGAAGGGGAACAGTATCAATTGGTATTCAATATGACCCCATTTTATCCGGAAGGGGGAGGACAAGTAGGGGATAAAGGATACTTGGAGACCTCTAATGGGGATGTGATCTACATCTTGGATACCAAGAAGGAAAACAATGAAATATTGCACTTCAGCAAGGATCTGCCAGAGAATGTTTCGGAGAAATTCAAGGCGGTCGTGGACCAAAACCAAAGACATCGTACTGCTGCCAACCATACCGCAACACATTTATTGCACCAGGCCCTAAGAGAGGTATTGGGCGCCCACGTTGAACAGAAGGGATCTGCCGTCCATTCCAAATATTTACGTTTTGATTTTTCCCATTTTGCGAAGCTCACGGTAAATGAGCTAAGGGAAGTGGAAGATTTTGTAAACGCTAGGATCGATGGTCGGATACCCCTTGAAGAACACAGGAGCGTACCTATGGAAGATGCCTTGAAACAGGGGGCCATGGCCCTTTTTGGCGAGAAATATGGGGATGCCGTACGTACCGTTCGATTCGGGAAATCCATAGAACTTTGCGGGGGGACCCATGTGAACAATACTGCCGATATATGGCATTTTAAAATTAGATCTGAGGGTGCCGTGGCATCTGGAATTAGAAGGATAGAGGCCATAACGTCGGATGCAGTTAAGGATTTCTATTTTGAGAACAACAGGACCTTATTTGAAATAAAGGACTTGTTGAACAATGCCCCAGATCCAAAAAAGGTGGTAGAATCGTTGCAAGAGGAAAACAATGTTCTTAAAAAACAGGTAGAGGCATTGTTGAAGGAAAAGGCGAAAAATGTAAAAGGAGATCTGTTGAACGAATTATCTGAAGTAAACGGGATCCAATTTCTGGCCAAGAAGGTAGATTTGGGTGCAGGGAGTATCAAGGACCTGTCCTTTGAGATGGGTGCCAATAAAACCGATCTGTTCTTATTGTTCGCTACTGAACATGAAGGAAAAGCCTCGTTGTCCTGTTATATCTCCAAGGAGTTGGTGGCTTCGAAGAAATTGAATGCAGGAACCATTGTCCGTGAATTGGGCAAACTTATCCAGGGAGGAGGAGGGGGGCAACCTTTCTTTGCAACGGCAGGAGGTAAACATCCGGCAGGGATCCCTGAGGCATTGGAAAAAGCAAAAGAATATCTGCAATAAGCATAGTTCCCCTTAGATTGCAGTAGAAAACTAATACAAGTAAAAGAAGCACCCATTTGATTTTTGATATCATTTGGGTGTTTTGCTAAATAGAATATACCATGAAGCTTCAAACACAAGTGCAACTGGAAAAAGCTCAAAACGCCATAACCTACGAAGGTCATATCCTGTCTTTGGGATCGTGCTTCGCGGAGCATATTGGGAATAAGTTGGGGTATTACAAATTTCGTTCTGTAAGTAACCCATTTGGGATATTGTTCCATCCTTTGGCCATTGAAAATTTGCTTACTAGGGCGATTGCGGAAAAAGGGTATACCAAAGCCGATGTATTCTTTTTAAATGAGCGTTGGCATTGCTTTGATGGACACTCCATATTGAGCCATGCCTCTGTGGAAACTCTTTTGGACCGATTGAATACGGGGTTGCAACAAACTCGTCAACAAATTAAGGAAGCTTCCCACATTTTAATAACCCTGGGAACTTCATGGGTGTATCGCAGCAAGGTATCGGGTGCAGTTGTGGCCAATTGTCATAAAGTACCTCAAAAACAATTTATCAAAGAATTGCTCTCCTTAGATGAGGTAGTCTCGTGCTTGGAACGTATCACCAAATTAATTCAGTCTAACAATCCTCATGTACAGCTTGTATTCACGGTCTCCCCGATACGGCATTTAAAGGATGGTTGTGTGGAAAACCAACGAAGTAAGGCACACTTGATTACGGCCATTCATAGGATGCTGGAGAAAGGGTCCATTTCTTATTTCCCTTCTTACGAGATTATGATGGACGAGCTGCGCGATTATCGTTTTTATGCGGAGGACATGGTGCACCCCAGCGATTTGGCCATTACCTACATATGGGAAAAATTCAAGGAGTGCTGGGTAGACAATAAAGCTTATCCCATTATGGAAAAAGTAGGAGAAATCCAGAGAGGTTTAAGTCATAGACCTTTTGATCCAAATTCTGGCCAGCACTTGGTATTTCTAAAATCGCTGGAACAAAAAATGGAGTCCCTAAAGCAAACCTATCCCTTTATGGGATTTTAGACAGGTTCTTTATTAACCTACCAGACTTTGATCCACCAAGGATAGACCATCATCGATCAGGTGGCCCAATTTTGGATTTTCCAGCTTCACCATTTCAAGATGCTTCACGATTTCTGTAGCAAACTCCTCATCCCCATTGTTTACTGCCAATTCATAAAGTTCAATAGAAAGTAGCCAGTCTTTTGGGTAATTGGCCTTCACTTCTTGGAAAACTTTGTTTCTGGAGATGGTTGTATTTGTTCCTTCCCTGAATTCCCTAATTTGTTGGTATAGCAATTCCAATTGGATGGTCTCTTTAGTCTTTTTGGTTTTAATGGTGGTTTCTGTAAGTTCGTGTGAAACAAGATCAAAACTGCCTAGGTCGGCAGGTCCGTTATAGGCAGAGAAAATATTTTCGCCAACGGCCATATGATATAGGCCCCAATCTGGTTGGAACAAGGTTTCATCCTTGTAGGTTACAGTACAGTTTTCAAAAGTAATCAGGATGATCTCCCCTCTCAGATTACGTGTGCCTGTAATAATATCGCCAATTACCTTAACCCCGCTCTCGAATTCTAAGGAAACGGTTTCTCCTTCATAAATATGATATGCCTTTAGATCCCGTGGACTCATATCCTCAATGGCTAAATTGAAACCTTTGAGCTTCCCTATGGGAGAACCAAAACCATCTGCATGATGTCTGGTGCTATGACCTACCAGTTCTTTTTCCCTGTAAGAAAGGGCGGTATTGCCTTTTGTTATTATATATGCAGGTTTGTCGTCAAATTGGATCACACGATCAAAGACACCGGATATTTGTAATCCGGTACTAAGTTCTGCCGTACCCAAGGCGCTGGAGTGGATGAGTTTTGTAATCCCCTTTAGACCTCCCGTGCGTAAGGCCATGGTATTGGCAAACTCTTCCAAAACCTGACTTAAAAATGCGAAATCAAGGGTAACAAAAAGTTGTGGTTGAGGTTTGGTAATGTCGAAAGAGGTGTGTGCGGCCTCTATGGTATAAGGGATCTTTTTTACTTTATCCGTCATGAACCATGCGCTTTCACCAATGGAGGATAATAGTCCGGCCCCATAAATTTTAGGTTGTTCCACGGTTCCTATCAAGCCGTACTCCACGGTCCACCAATGGAGGTTCCTTATCAGGGCCATTTCACTGGGCTCCCCCATGTTCTGCTGCAGGTCCTCAATGCCTTTTTCTGCTTTGTCCACTTCTTCCTGTGGGGTGTCCGAAGCCTCTTTTATGATGGATAAATGTCGTACCGCCTCGTACAGTTCATAATCCTTGGCACTGGAAATGGCCTTACAGCCAATTTCTCCAAAACGCCTGAGGTATTCTGCATACTCAGGATTGGCAATGATGGGGGCATGACCCGCACCTTCATGGATAATGTCCGGTGCCGGGGTGTATTCTATATGATTCAGTTGACGGATATCCGACGCGATGACCAAAATATTATAAGCCTGGAATTCCATAAATGCCGAAGGCGGGATAAACCCGTCTACAGCAACTGCGGCCCATCCTATTTCCTTTAAAATACGGTTCATCCCGTACATATTGGGAATATGGTTTATGGAAATACCTGTTTTTTGAAGTCCATCCATATAGCTTTTGTGGGCCACCCTACTTAGGTAGTCCACGTTCTTTCGCATAACATACCGCCAAACCGCTTGATTGATGGAGGTGTAATCCTCGTAGTTTTGAGGTTTTATATACTGCTTAAGGTGCTTGGGAAGCTTATCTAAAATATGATTGCTCTTGTAGGACATCGATATGTTTTTAAAGAAATAAAGATACAAAAAATGATACTAATGTTTCTGCTCATATGATTCTGTACAAATAAAAAACCGCCCTGGTCGGACGGTTCTTTAATATTTAATCTTGTTTATTTTGAGGTTATCATTGGCGGGTAGGCCTTCAATATTTCTGCAACAAATTCCTTGATCCTTTCCTCTTTCTTTTCTATATTTTTAGTGTTGTTCAAAGT
>JBLGAT010000116.1:0-7559 GCA_047612485.1 Psychroserpens sp. | reverse complement strand
ATCCGAATCACTATTGGCAGGAGCCTTGGGTTGTGGTATATCAGGTTCTGGACCCTCTATATTTGCTCTGAGCCAAGGAGAAGAAAACGCTAACGAAGTAGCCAAAGCCATGCGCAATGTCTATCAGAAAATCGAAATAGATTACGACATCCATGTATCAAAAATCAATACCGAAGGAATAAAAATTCTCCAGTAAAACTCAACACATAACTTAAAACCAGTGTTTTAATGAACTTCTACAGTCTCAACAAGCAAGCCCCATCTGTTTCCTTTAAAGATGCGGTAGTACAGGGTATAGCCCCAGATCGTGGATTATATTTCCCGGAAAACATCACGCCTTTACCGACAACCTTTTTTGAAAACATAGAAACCCTATCCAACCATGAGATTGCCTTTCTGGCCATTCGCCAATTTGTTGGAGATGAGATTCCAGAATCCAAATTAAAAGAGATTATTGCCGACGTGCTTGACTTTGATTTCCCGTTAGTGGAATTGGAAGAAAATGTGGCCACCTTGGAGTTGTTCCATGGGCCCACCTTGGCATTTAAGGATGTGGGGGCACGTTTTATGGCCCGGTGTCTTGGAGAGTTTACTGTCAACGATACCAATGAAGTAACCGTACTGGTAGCTACATCGGGGGATACTGGAGGCGCCGTGGCCAATGGATTTCTTGGGGTAAAAGGCGTAAAAGTGGTTATCCTATATCCAAGTGGAAAAGTCAGTGATATCCAAGAAAAACAACTGACCACCTTGGGGAAAAATATTAGCGCCTTGGAGGTAGATGGTACTTTTGATGATTGCCAGCGAATGGTAAAAAAAGCCTTTCTGGACACCGCGCTTTTAAAAAATATGCAGTTAACCTCTGCCAATTCAATCAATGTGGCTCGATGGCTGCCCCAATTATTTTATTTCCTCTTTGCGTACAAACAGGCAAAGTACAAAGGAAAGGAAATTGTATTCTCCATTCCAAGTGGGAATTTTGGAAACATCTGTGCGGGTGTCATGGCACAAAAATTGGGAATGCCCTGCAACCATTTTATTGCTTCAACCAATGTAAACGATATTGTTCCTTATTTCATGAAAACGGGCAAGTACGAGCCAAAACCATCCATCGCCACCATTTCCAATGCCATGGATGTTGGGGATCCCAGTAATTTTATCAGGATTCGCCATTTGTACCAAGATGATTTTGAGACCATTTCCAAAAACATCTCTTCCTATTCCTTTACAGATGAGGAGACAAAGGAAGCAATGCTCAAAATATACCATTATTGCTCCTACGTTGCAGACCCTCATGGTGCAGTAGGATACCTGGGCCTAAAGAAGTATCAGGAAAAACATCCGAACACCTATGGCATTTTCTTGGAGACCGCACATCCCGTGAAGTTTTTGGACATCGTTGAAGACACCATCAGGGAAAATATTGACCTTCCTGATAAGATAGCAAAAATCATGGATAAGAAAAAAAAGGCAATTGCCATTTCAACATATGAAGAGCTTAAAAATTATTTATTGTCCAAATAACCTTTTTAGCTAAAAGCATATTCTAATCCAAACTTGGCAACGTAAAACTATCCAGAACACTGGGCATCGCCATGGTTTTCTCTATGGCCTCGGTGGTTCTTGGAGCCATCCCAGAAAGGTTTATGGGACCACTATTCGTGATTAAAATATCGTCCTCTATACGGACCGCAATCCCCCACCATTTTTTATCGCAATTGCTACCTTCGGGGATGTAAATTCCGGGTTCCACTGTAATGACCGTGTTTTCCTGAAAAGGGCCATAGGTGCCCTTATCATGGACATCCAATCCTAAATAATGGGACGTTCCATGAGGGAAATATGTCTTGGCCCCACTTGGGGATGAAATAATACCAAGATCAATCAAACCTTTGGTTACCACTTCCAGAGCTGCCTTACCCGGGGCTTGAAATGGAGCTCCTACAACACTGGCCTTTATCCCCGCCTCTTGTGCATTATAGACAATATCATAAATTAATTTCTGTTCTTTTGTAAATTTTCCATTGGCAGGAATAGTCCTTGTCACGTCAGCGGTATACCCGTGATATTCGGCCCCTAGATCCATTAGAACCAGCTCATTGCCCACTTTTTGTTTGTTGTTTTCAATGTAGTGCAGAATACAACCATTGTTACCACCCCCCACAATGGAAGGATAGCCCTCGTACTCAGCCCCATACTTTTTGTAAACATATTCATGGATTCCCTGTATTTCTGTTTCGCTCATATTGGGATGCATGGCCTTCATTACTTCGATTTGCCCAACGGCGGATATTTCAACAGCCTTTTTCAACAAGACCATTTCCTCTGCTGTTTTAGTTTCCCGAAGGGTCTTCATAATTTCCTCCAAAAGAACTGAATTTAAATTGTTGGATTTCAATTCCAACATGACTTTTTCCTGAATCTCCTTACGCTTCCCGTTATCCTCCGCATTCACATAACTAGTCAACAATTGATCGGATTTTAGATCATCTTGATTATTTAAGTATCTGCCCAAGGTTTGGGCCACATTGGCGCTATTTTCAATATCTGTGGAAGTAATCATGCTATAGATCTGCTGCTTTGTTGCATTGTAGTCCGAAGGATAATTTGTTTTTATTTTAAAGGTCTTTATCAAATCGAACAGATCGGCAGTACCCTTTAAATCCCTATAATCATTCTTAAAATCGAAAAATAAAACGTTATCAAAACCTTTGAAATTGATATTCGATTTTTCAAATTCGCTCCCATTGAACGCCATTTCAAAGCCCAATTCCTCTTGAACACCGTTGACCCCCAATCTCTTTCCGTTCCACTGTTCTGCACGCGGATCTCTTTCTTGGACATAAACCAATTCGTTAAAAGCTCTGCCATCTGCCGATGTTTGGTCTTCCGAAAAAATCATCAAAACAGAATTAGGTTCCTTATACCCTGTTAAATAATAAAAATCTGGATCTTGATGGTAGATATAATCCACGTCATTGGCCCTGTTGCGTTCTGCATTTGCAAAAAATATTGCCACACTATTGACAGTCATCAAATTGCGTACCTTATTCCTTCTCTCCTGATGAAAATCTGCAGATAAAAAATCTGTAGGTGTTTCTTGAGCTGTTGCCAATACTAAAGATAAAAACAGTAAAAAGAAGGAAGCGACTTTCATTTGGTTCATTTTTATAATGATGAAAATAAATAATTTAATTGGTTTCTCATGCCTAACGGCCGAAAAACAAATCGCATTGACCCCCAATACCCCTATTAACAATACTTTATAAAAACAATGAAAATCTCCTCCGTCCCATAGATTAATTTTCAATAAATTTGCAGCACAAAACCAAACGCATGAAAAGCACAGCACTTACTAAAATACATGAATCATTAGGGGCCAAAATGGTGCCTTTTGCAGGTTATAACATGCCTGTTTCTTATGAAGGTGTCAATATAGAACACGAAACCGTACGTAAAGGGGTTGGTGTTTTTGATGTTTCCCATATGGGTGAATTTTTGATCGAAGGGCCAAATGCCCTAGATCTTATACAAAAAGTAAGCTCCAATGATGCCTCCAAATTAGAAATTGGTAAAGCACAATATAGCTGTATACCCAATGAAACAGGGGGTATTGTAGATGACCTTCTTATCTACAAAATAAAGGAAGAGCAGTACCTATTGGTTGTTAATGCCTCCAATATAGATAAAGATTGGGCACATATTTCCAAATACAATACATCCATCAAGGCCACAATGAAGAACATCTCAGAGGGATTTTCCCTACTTGCCATTCAGGGTCCAAAAGCAATTGAAGCGATGCAATCCCTTACGGATGTGGATTTGGCCAATATTAAATTTTACACTTTTGAAGTGGCTCCTTTTGCCGGCGCTGAACATGTGATCATTTCTGCAACTGGGTATACGGGGTCTGGCGGTTTTGAAATTTATTGTAAAAATGAAGATGCCGAACAAGTTTGGAATCGCGTTTTCGAAGCAGGTAAAGCTTTCGGTATAAAACCTGTTGGCTTGGCAGCAAGGGATACCTTACGATTGGAAATGGGGTATTGCCTTTACGGAAATGATATTAATGACACTACTTCCCCTTTAGAGGCAGGATTGGGTTGGATCACTAAATTCACCAAAGATTTTGTAAACAGTGAGGCCTTGGCCAAACAAAAGGAAGAAGGGGTGAAACGCAAACTTGTTGCTTTTGAATTGAACGAAAAAGGTATTCCAAGACACGATTATGATATTGTGGATGAAAATGGAGCTAAAATAGGAATCGTTACTTCTGGTACCATGTCCCCTTCCATGGGTAAAGGAATTGGTATGGGGTATGTCCCAACGGAACTTTCCGAAATAGGAACTACCATCCATATCCAAATTAGAAAAAATAGCGTACCTGCCACCGTGGTAAAATTACCATTTTACAAAGTCTAATGAATAAATTTCAGGAAGTATTGGAACATATTGCCCACAACTTTATATCGGTGAAAGACCGGGGCACTGTAGCTTCCTACATCCCAGAACTGGCACATGTGGACAGGAACAAATTTGGCATGCACCTTATAGACGCCCAGGGCAACCAATACGGTACAGGGGATTCCGAGGAATCATTTTCCATACAAAGTATCTCCAAAGTACTCTCTCTGTCCCAAGCCTTTGCCATAATGAATGATGAACTCTGGAAACGGGTAGGTGTGGAGCCCTCTGGCGATCCTTTTAACCACTTATCACTGTTGGAACTGGAGAATGGCATTCCAAGGAATCCATTGATCAATGCGGGGGCCCTAGTAATTGCAGATGTTCTGATTTCACATTTGGAAAATCCGAAAGCCGACTTTCTCGCCTATGTCCGTAGTATGGCCAACGATGAAAACATAGCATATGATATGCAAATGGCCGAGTCCGAAAAAAGATCAGGGTATAAGAATTACGCGGCAGCAAACCTATTGAAATCATACGGCAACATCAAGAATGATGTGGATGAGGTCCTCGACTTTTATTTCCATCAATGTTCCCTTCAAATGTCCTGTAAACAACTCACCGAGGTATTCTACATATTTATGAATAGGGGAAAATGTAGAAGAGGGAATGCCTTTTTGAATATCAACCAAGTAAAAAGGGTCAATGCCATCATGTTGACCTGCGGTTTTTATGATGAAGCAGGGGAATTTGCCTTTGAAGTAGGCCTCCCGGGAAAAAGTGGAGTTGGTGGCGGTATTGTGGCCCTATTGCCGAATCAGTTCTGTATTGCGACCTGGTCCCCTGGACTCAATACCAAAGGAAATTCTAAACTGGGGATGATTGCCTTGGAGCAATTTACCACACAAACCGGTTTATCAATCTTTTAATTATTGGATACTAAAAAAATTCTCATATTAGGTGGAAGTGGATTCCTGGGCAATGCCCTATACAAGGAGCTGTACCCCTATTTTGACACTTACGGGACGTACAACTCCGCAAGGCGGTCCTTTGAGGATAATCAAAAGTTCTTTAGATATGATATACAGGAGGATGACATTGTTCCCTTGTTGGAAAAAATAAGACCTAAGTTGATCATTTCTGCCTTACGTGGCGACTTTGCTTCCCAAATACAGGCCCATCAACATATGATGGAGTACATTGAAAAGAACGATTGCCAAATTTATTTTATATCCTCGGCCAACGTTTTTGATGCTTACAGCAAATTTCCTTCTTACGAATACGACAAAACCCTGTCCTTAAGTGTTTTCGGTAGGCTTAAAATAAAAATCGAGAACATGTTGCTGCGATTGCCCAAGGAAAAAATGGGTATCATTAGGGTACCTATGGTCTTCGGCAATAATTCCCCCAGAATTAAGGAGATAAAGAATGCTCTGGCCAATAATGAGCCCATAGAAGTCTTCCCCAACCTTATCATCAACGTGACCAATGATGATAAACTTACCCAGCAGATCCATTATCTCATCAATAGAAATAAAAGTGGCATTTTCCATTTGGGGAGTACAGATCTGGTCCACCATGAGGATTTTATAAAGGACGTTGTGAAAAAAATCGGGTTGCACAACCCTATATTCAAACGGGTTTTTACAACCAATGAAGACCGTTTCCTAGCTGTTCTGCCCAAAACGAATAAGTTGCCTAAAAACTTACAAGTAAGTTATCAGGACATTATAGACCACCATATTTTTAGTTAGGTCCCAAAATAAAGTAGCGTTAAATGCTATTAGCTGGCGTTTGTAATGCCTAACTTAGTAAACCAAAAAATCAAAGAAGATGAAAAAATTGACACCACAAGAAATAGAAGAGCGTTTGGATCAGTTGGAAGGTTGGGATTATACCGATAAGGCTATACAGACTACTTTCGAATTCGCAGATTTTAAGGAGACCTTCTCCATTATGACGCGTATCGCTTTTGAATGCGAAGCCCAAAACCACCATCCAGAATGGACCAATGTTTACAAAACTTTGACCATTAGATTGAGCACACATGATGCGGACGGGGTAACCGAAAAGGATTTCAAACTCGCCGCCACCATTGAAAATATTATAGAAAGCGAGTAAGGCTGGACCTTGCAGCATATCCGAAAATTATTAAATTTGCCAATAGTATTATAATCGATTAAAGAAATGGGAAGAGCTTTTGAATTTAGAAAGGCACGTAAAATGAAACGTTGGTCCGCCATGTCCAAAGCATTTACACGGATTGGTAAGGATATCGTGATGGCAGTAAAGGAAGGTGGTCCTGATCCGGATTCCAACTCTAGGTTAAGAGCGGTCATTCAGAACGCAAAGTCCATAAACATGCCCAAGGATAATGTGGAGCGCGCCATTAAAAGAGCCAGTGACAAAAGTCTTGGGGATTATAAAGAAATATTGTTCGAAGGGTATGCTCCCCACGGTATTGCTATATTGGTAGAGACTGCCACAGATAACAATACCAGAACGGTAGCGAATGTCAGAAGTTATTTCAATAAATGCAACGGGAGTTTGGGAACATCTGGTTCTGTGGAATTCATGTTCGACCATACCTGTAATTTTAGGATTCCGGCCGAAGGTATAGACCCCGAGGAACTGGAATTGGAAATGATCGACTTTGGGGCAGAAGAAGTATTTGCCGATGAGGATGGCATTCTGATCTATGGTCCGTTCGAAAGCTTTGGTTCCATCCAAAAAGAATTGGAAACAAGGGAAATCGAAATTCTTTCCTCAGGTTTTGAGCGAATCCCACAGATTACCAAAGAGCTCACCGAAGAACAGGCTGCGGATGTGGAAAAACTACTCGAAAAAATAGAAGAGGATGATGACGTGCAGAACGTGTACCATACTATGAAGGAATAACATTATTGCTCTTTTAAAAATAAGAAAAGGGCCTTGCATATACACTGGCCCTTACTCAACTTAACAGCCTAAATTCAAAGCCAAATTTTCTTTACTTTAAAAGAAAGAAGATAATCCTCAATTAATCCCCTCCATTCCCTTAGCTACGAAATAAGGATCCTAAAAAAACACCAAAAAGTAAAATCAGTGTTCCCTTTTGCCCTTTTCAATTTCATGCTAGAGTGTGATGTCCTATCATGATGTTTGTCATTTCG
>JBLGAT010000115.1:0-7825 GCA_047612485.1 Psychroserpens sp. | reverse complement strand
ACGTGGACCCAGCATCAGGTTTTGGGGTAGACGCACGTTATAACTATGGAATTAGCAATATCAACGAAGATGATTCTTCTAAAGCCTATAACAGAGGATTTCAAGTTGGTGTCTTTTATTTATTTAAGCATAAATCGTAAGAAAATCAAAACCACCGGTCATTACGTATGAATGACCGATACGCTAATTAAAAATGTCGCCCACGTGAAGTGAGCGACTTTTTTTTTTGAAAGGGTTTTTATAGCGTTTTCAAGATATTGTAGAACTGTCTGGTACATTCTTAAACTATTGGGGATGTTAAATACTTCCAACAAAATCTAAAAAGACTTTTTTATGTAATTCCATATCCATATCAGGAGAAAGTGATACCCTGGCAATATAATCTTTGTCACCTTCTTTAGTGGTTCCTTGGGTAGATGTTGCGGGTATTGTCCAGTAACATCCATGTAACTGCCCATAACTCACACAATACTTACTTTCATGGGGGATTTCTGTTATCATTAAATTGATTAATTTCAAATTTAATGCTCTTTTATAGGATTCTCTTTCTTCATCGGTATTTCCTTTAGTGGGAAGATCTAACGAAAATACAGATGGGGTAAATCCTTGATGAGCCAATTCTTCTGATACAAAATTGATTTTTGCCCCTGGTAAGGTTTCTTTAATGAAGGTTACAAATTCTCGTGTATTGGCATAAGCATCCTGAATCCTCTGATTCATGGAAGGTAGTTGTTTTGCCAATATTTCGATTTGATGCCCTGTAGCTTCGTTATCGCAAAGTTTTAGATGCGTTTCTATATTGCCCATTAAGGGTTCTGCTTTTTTATTTGCAGCACAATAGCCAGCAGTACATTGCCCGCCGCTAGGAAACTTGGATCCACTGGCATAGGAAATGGCCCTAACCGTTGAGAGTATTTCGCCTTCTCCTAAAAAGTGCACATTGGGACAGAATGTTTGGTCTAAAATAAAAACTGGATCTATGGCCACTTCCCCCTTTGCCGTTTTACGGGCTGCACTTAAAACAGCCTTTAATTTTATAAGATCGGGAACTTCAACCCTAGGATTTGTTGGAATTTCAGCAATGATGAAGGGTACAGCATCTTCGTTTGCAATTTTATCTAAAATGGTATCAAGGCTTTGGACCATGTCATTGTCACCATCCACCGGTAAATCTACTATTTCAACGTTGTCAAGGCAAGCTGCAACTCGTCTGGCTTGGTCATTTGTGCCACCATAGCAATTTGGAGGGACAATAAATTTAATGGCCTTTCCTTTATGGTTTTCTAGTGCATCGTGTATGAGCCCCATCATTATGGCATATTGAATAGATAACCCACTGGAAGCAACCAATGGTTTTGCCATTGTCCCGGTAATCTCCTTGATTGAATCTAGGACCAGTGTTTTGTTGGTCTTGTCCCTATTGCTATCGGAATTATTTTTTTGGGGATCAGAAGAAGATTGATCTACGAGCGACTTTAAACCATAAAGACAATTGGTGGGTGTCATTGCAATGGTCTCCCTTCTTCTTACATGCTGAATTTCTGAGATATAACCTTCGTTTTGATCTCCATTCACTACCAATACACTCCCCAAGTTCTGATACATAGTGATGAAGAAGTCAATCTCGTCAGTTAACGGGAGACGAAGATCAATAGTAGAAATTTCCTCTTGTTGTGAAATGAAAATGGTGCTACCATTGAATTCTGTAATGGCCGATTTTTTCTCCACCTGCTTTAAAACAAATTGATACCCATAAACACGCCGTAGAAGATCAGCATCAAAAAAATCGGGCAGATCTCCTTTATAGAGGATTTGAGTGTTTCTGTGATCTAGTAGATTCTTTCTTAAAACCGCTAAAATGGGGGCGGTCTTAGACAAAAAACTGATAACTCTTTCTGGATTTATGGCATTTAAGTGGGCAATTGCCCATTCCAATATACAAGATAGAGGATGACCCAGTCTTATGTAGTCGTAGGCAGTGGGTAGTTCTTTAAGTGCCAATGCATCGGAATTAGTGTCATTGTAAAAGTTTTGGAACTGACTTAAAAACTGGGTTTTGGCCAGCTTTTCATCATAAATATCCAATCTATGGGTGGTTAGGGCCACCCAACCACTTGGCATATGTTCCAAAACGTTTTTAATATACTTCAACATTTTATTCTCTTCCATTGTGTTCACTTTTAGACAGGCCGCTAACTTACAATTATTAGATGTATTTGAAGAATGTTACAAGACGTTTTGTTGCCTGTTGTCTAAGGAATATATATCCTTAAATAGTTAAAGGTACCGCTCTAAAAATTATCAGACTACACGGGCGTGACGCTCGCGCTAGCGGCGGTATGAAGTACTCCAACAGACTGATTTTATCTTCTGTACATCTGTTATTCTTTCCAACCCCAAGGCGCTGAAGGAGTTTCAATAGGTTTGGTGACATCAAAACTCACCGTAAAAACTCTTTCAGTACCAATTCTTCTTAGATTATAAGTAAACGACTTATCATCAACAGTTATCCACCAAACATTTGTGGATGCAGATGGAATCAAATCACACGTTTCTTGATCGGCAGGAAAGAACTGAATAGCGGATAACCCCGTATTGGTTGAGGTGCCACCATATTGGGTCACTTTATCCGGAGTTCCATCTTCATGTCGATGGTCGTGTTTAAGGGTTATGATATTGTCCTTTGAAGTTAAAACCCAAGTGCGTGATTTATCACCTCCGACAAAAAAGGGAATTCGGATTCGGTTTTCTTCACAACTTTTTACATGCATTATTAATTTTTTGCCAGTAAAAGGATCGTCGGCCGAAGCTCCTGCGGTTATTTCTCCTTCAAAAGATTGCCCGCAATACGATTTTAATGTTTTCCAAAATTGGTCCGACCCCGATTCTGATTGACAAAAACTGAATTGAAAGGCAGTCAATAGCATACATAGGAACACTTTTTTCATCATTTTTAAAGAAGTAAGTAAAGATTTATTTGTCACTGTTCTTTTTTAGAACAGTACACAAGGTAAAGATAAGTTGAAACAGTTCCGTATACCGCCTTAAAAATTCTTAGACTGCATCGAGGGTAACGCTCGCGCTAGTGGGGGTTGTTAGCAACTGGTTTCATTCAGAGTTATTGGATAATTCCTTTAAAACATGAATCGCTCTTTTTGCATCTTTTTTAACAACGAAAATATGGTCATGATAATAACCGGCAATTACATTGCAGCTTATATTATTCCTAGCTAATTCAGTTGAAAATATTGCTGTTAGGCCTACTGCGTCCAAAGATGAGTGAATCATTAAAGTTATCCAGGATGCAATATATTCATACCTTAAGTTTAATTCGTTTGCTTTTTTTCTTTCAATAACTATAGTGGTTCCTTCTTTTTCTTTGAATTCACAAACTGTATCGTAACGATTGATCTTGTTTAAATCCTTTACAGTAGAAAACACATATTCTCCTACATTCAATTTGGGAGTCATTCCTTTTAATAATTTAGAAATATTTGTTTCTCCAGTCATTTGATTCCTAGTTTTTCAATTTGTGCCAACGCATGTTCAAAATAAACTATCTGACTTTATACCGCTAAAAAATTTCCAGCTGCACGAGCGTGACGCTCGCGCCAGCGGTGGTTTCTATTTTGTTTTTTTTGCATACTGCCAAAATGAATTATAGCCCTTGTTGGCGCTTGTATTTTTAATTAGATTGATTTATTCGTTTAATTATGTATGAAATAAGAAGTCCGAATGTAAATGTTGTAAGTATAGTGCTTACTAAAAAAGCAATAATTGCAGGAAGCGTAAATATAAAATTATGATCCTCTATTGGCTGGCCGACAATTAAGCAAAAAATAGTCCAAATTATCAAATTCATTAATGTTGAATATTTAAATGAAGTTAAAATCAATGATTTTCCTTTGTTTATATTTTTATAGGCTAGTTTTCCCCCAAACCAAAGTGCTATTATAAAGGCCGCAATAAGTCCTAAGGTTTGAAATCTATACCCCAAGATTATTGACATTGAAGTTAATCCTTCCCCCATATAGAGAACAGGTATTACAATAGTTGTCATAATTGTCAATATTCCGATAGGTGCTCCAATTAGATATGAAGTAAGAATACTTTTCCTTAACTGTTTATTCATCTACTCAATGTTCATTTAATATAGTTGCCAACGTCTGTCTAAACTGAATCATTTTACTTTAGCTCCATAAAAATCCTTCTTCGAATATGTTTTTTAAAGAACACAGGTGTTGCGAATTATACGAACTTAAATCTACTAAAATATTAAAGAAAATAATCTCTTTCCTGCAAGATTTTATCTCCTCCTGCCCATACCAAAATATTTAATGGGTTATCGTATCTTTGCACCATGGTAAAAAACGAATTGATGGCACTGGTAGATAAAGGGGAAATGCTCCCTTTAATGGAGGAATTCTATACCATCCAAGGAGAAGGTTTCCACAAGGGCACCGCTGCCTATTTTATTAGGGTAGGGGGTTGCGATGTGGGCTGCCATTGGTGTGATGTAAAGGAAAGCTGGAATGCAGAAACGCACCCGCCAACACATATTTCCGCCATAGTGGACAATGCCGTAAAATATTCCGATACCATTGTAGTGACAGGGGGCGAGCCCCTTACGTGGGACATGAACCCGCTTACCGCTGCCCTAAAGGCCAAAAACCTACAGGTGCACATAGAGACTTCCGGAGCCTATCCGCTTACCGGCCATTGGGACTGGATCTGCCTTTCACCCAAAAAGAACAAACTGCCGGAAGGGGAGATCTATGACAAGGCCCATGAGCTGAAAGTGATCATCTTTAACAGGCACGATTTTATCTTTGCCGAGGAACAGGCCACCAAGGTAAACGGCAACTGTATTCTCTACCTGCAGCCAGAATGGAGCGCACGTGATAAAATAGTGCCCCTGATCGTAGATTATGTGATGAAGAACCCTAAATGGAAGGTCTCCCTACAGACCCATAAATATTTGAATATCCCCTAATAAAAAAGCTCCTTTTGATGATTCAAAAGGAGCTTTTTTAGTTTTGTCAACCATCAACCATCAACCATCAACCATCAACCATCAACCATCTATCGACCTCCGTTGGCCTGTAGATCCAGCTTACATTCCACATCCAATTCAGGCACGGCCCCGTTTTTTGCGGTCAGCATTTTTTTCATTCCCGCACCAAACTCCAGTTCGGAATTCATCAAACAACCCTCAATATCACAGTGGCTATCGCCTTCCACAACCCCATCATTATTCTCAGATTGGGATTCATGGGGGTTGACCATTGAGGTCCCCAAATTCACTAAGCCGAACAAATGTCCAAACTCATGGTGCATGGTTGCTGTTTCTGCCGTAGCGATAGTGATCAAAACACTGGAATTGGCCAGTTTTCGAAGGGTACTCTCATAAATGACCATAGAGGTGTTTCGGTAAACCGCTCCCAATGTGGCCAAGTTGCTCGACTCATCATCCGTATCGGAAGGGGCATCGGCAAAATAGATATACACGGCAATGGTATCTACCGTATTGTAAACGGTCCTGTTCTCTTGTTCCAATTCGTCAACTTCCTTGAGGGTCAAGGACGTCTGCTTGGGAGATGGCAATGCTTTATAGACAATCTGTACATCTTGTTTAAAGGTCACTTCCTTTAAATACTCTATGACATCGGCTTCGGTGCGGGCCGTAGGTCTAAATCCTTCCACATAGGCGATCTCTATCAATAACTTGGAATAGGTGTTGTTGGACAAGAGGTCATTGGCAGAATCCCCTGTTCCCTGGAGGTTGGGCGCCTTGTTGATTCCAGATGGTTCTTCTGTGCCACCTCCGCTGGAATCTTTGGAACAACTAAGGACAGTGGTCAAACCGATAAATACAAGGAGTACATATTTCAATTTCATAGTATCAAAAATCTTTAATTCTTATTACACTACACTTACTTACGATAACGAAACCAAAAGGGTTCTATTGTGGATTTGGGGTAAGCTTAGCTAAATAGTCGTAATGTTCGCCCTCACTTACAAGCTCACAGGTAAAATTTGAGCTCTGTGCCGCCCGTTGCAGGGTATTGTAATCTATGTACAACCACGGAAATGCATTTGTCTTTTTCTTTTTGTATTCCATGGTAAAGGTGACCTCCCCATAATAGGTTTCCGTATCGGGAATCCAATACCCGCCATCCTCGTCCTCATCGAACATATAGATGATATCACTGGAATCCAACAATAGCTGTCCCCCGGGTTTTAAAAGGGTCTTGATATGGGTAAAGAATTTATCCAGCTTTTTAAGTTCGCCCACAATGCCGATGCCGTTCATGAGCAGCAAGAGGGTATCAAAGGTTTGACCCTTAAAATCATAGAGGTCGGACTCCACCACTTTTTTTATTCCCCGCAGTTTGCAGGCTTCCACGGCCCCGGGCGAAAGGTCCAAAGCGGTAACGTCGAACCCTTTTTCCTGAAGGTAAAGGCTATGGCTTCCAGCCCCACAACCAACATCCAGAACACTGCCCTTGCACAATTTTAGGGCTTGCTGCTCTACGGTAGGCATAGCCTTATAGGTGCGGAAGAGATAGGGCACGGGTATAATATCTTCTTCATCCAAAGAGGAGTAGGTTTTGATATCCTCTGTATAGGTGCCCAATTGGTAATCCAGAATAGCGTTCCCAAAAATGTCCTTCTCCATTTAAATTTGTATTTTCCATGCAAATGTGGGACTTTTAGCCCACTTTTAAAAAGTTTATTGCCCCATGGACGAAGTATTAGTCAACCTCCCGAAATTAGCAAAGGAAAAGCACGCGGAAAACAAAAAGTTCTTTACTAAACTAAAGAAAAAGCCGCCCAAAGATCTGGATTATGTGATGCAGGAACTTCATGAAGAAGAGTTCCAACGCACCGATTGCCTTACCTGCGCCAATTGCTGTAAGACTACGGGCCCTTTGTTCACCACTGCAGATGTGGAGCGGGTGGCCAAACACCTGCGGTTGAAACCCCAGAAATTCATTGATACCTACCTGCGGATTGATGAGGACAAGGATTATGTGCTGCAGAGCGTGCCCTGTACCTTTTTGGATACGGAGAATTACTGTATGATCTACGATGTGCGTCCAAAAGCGTGTAGGGAGTTTCCCCACACCGACCGGAAAAAGTTCCAACAGATAGGTAACCTGACCCTAAAGAATGTCGCCATATGCCCCGCAGCCTTTAATATTGTGGAGGAAATGAAGCGGAGGGTAAAATTAAAATAAGGTCGATATCTGATGGGTATTTGAAATGTTGGGTAGGTTGTTTATATTGCAGGTATGGAAGAAATCATCAGTTATTTTGAAACCATCCCTTCGTCCCACAGGAGTATTATCCTAGTATCAGGGATTACTTTCTTTTGGCTGTTGGAATATGCTGTGCCCTTGTTTCGGTTCAATTATAAAAAGTTCAAGCACGGGGGCATCAATATCTTTTTTACCCTCACCACTATCATCGTCAATTTTGCCCTCGCCTTTATCCTGTTAAAGACCAGTGATTGGACGGTGGCCCATAATTTTGGGATCCTAAATTGGTTGGGCGGGATGCCCTTATGGGGAAAGATTTTTCTGGGGGTTTTATTATTGGATTTTATAGGCGCTTGGTTTGCCCATTGGGTGCAGCATAAGATACAAGTACTCTGGGGTTTTCATTTGATCCACCATACGGACCAAGAGGTAGATGCCACTACGGCCAATAGGCACCATCCAGGGGAGAGCGTGATCCGTTTTCTGTTCACCTGTTTTGGAGTCTTGGTGATTGGGGCGCCAGTAGGGATCATTATGTTGTACCAATCCATATCCGTGGTATG
>JBLGAT010000114.1:0-7892 GCA_047612485.1 Psychroserpens sp. | reverse complement strand
ATACCCAATCTTTGGCTGCAGATGCCAGGGTTGGCGAAAAGTCGGGCGTAGGAATGCTCTTGTACAATGACAGCAATGGGGAGACCAAGCAACGCGGAGCCAGGCTTTCTTTTGCGCACCACTTGACTTTGGACCGTTACGATGATGAGTTTTTATCTTTCGGAATCTCCTATAATTTTAATCAGTTCCGAATCGATATTGAAAATTTCAGGGATAATAATGATGCTTCCGTAACAGATGACCGATCCACGACCAACCATAACTTTGACGTAGGGTTCTTATACCGGAAGGATAAATTTTATATGAGTGTCAATGCGTCTAACCTGTTGGATAAGGATTTAACCAAGTTCAATCCGGTGTTTGAGCCCAATAGGCTTAGGAATTACTATATATACACAGGCTACAGATATAAAAAGAGCAAGAACAGTGATATGGAGATAGAACCCTCTGTCTTCTTTCAATACTTTGAAAGTGATGGGCGCTCTGTGACAGACTTAAATTTAAAATTTAGATGGTACGATTTTGAGGATTACTATTATGCTGGGATAAACTACCGTTTCCTGAATGATCAGATTGGAAACCCTCTTTATATTGCCCCCATATTTGGACTTAAAAAGAACAATTTCTATTTTGGTTATTCCTATCAAGTGATATTGAATGAGATATTAGGATTTAGCTCGGGTACGCACGTCGTTACCTTAGGGGTGGATCTCTTCCAAGGGCTTAGTAATTGTAGGTGTATGTACTAGCTTTTCAAACCATTTGAATTAAGTTTGTAAAAACTTATATAAATTGTGGGTAAAGTAAAATTAAGTAATATAAGAGCCTACGCTCACCATGGCTGCCTAGAGGAGGAAGCTATTATTGGAAGCGATTATCGGGTGGACCTGGAGGTCAAAACCGATCTTACCAAAGCTTCACAATCAGACAATTTAAAGGATACTGTAGATTATGTACATCTTAATCGCATCGTGAAGGAGGAGATGAACATTAGGGCGAAATTGTTGGAGCATGTGGCAAAGCGAATTATAGACCGGGTCTTTTCAGAACTATCCACTGTGGAAGAGGTAGAAATCTCTGTTTCCAAAATAAACCCTCCATTAGGTGGGGATGTGGAGATGGTTTCGATAAACTTGCAAAGAACCCGTTGAAATACGAATGTTATGTTTTTTAAACGTGGATATTAAAGTACATTTGCAGTATCAATTGGCATTGTGGTCGAAATGGAGAGACGGGGTCCCGCAAGGACCTTTATAGTGGTTCGAGTCCACTCGATGCCTCAAACAAGAACGGTCTTAACTTTTTAAGACCGTTTTCAATTAGCGGGAAGACTATTGCTTTTTGCGTTAATTGGAGGAAGAACCGCAACAATTGGCGCTGGGTTTCGTTTTAAATAAAACTACTTTAATATATATTTGTCTTAGAATTTATTTTTGTAGATTTGCAATCCAAAATTGGCATCGTGGCCGAGTGGCTAGGCAGAGCTCTGCAAAAGCTTGTACAGCAGTTCGAATCTGCTCGATGCCTCAAAAAAAACCGTCCTACTGGACGGTTTTTTTATTTTACATATATTTTCAGAAATAAGGCAGGATAAGTACCCTATTTATAACTAGGCTTGCAACAGGAAAACCAAAAAGATAGCAGGGATAAAGTATACGGCAATGGTCTTTGCCCCTTCGTAGTCTTTGGCCATTCGCTGTCCAAACAAAAGCATTAACAGGGCAACACAGGATACAATGGCACTGTAAAACGCAAGCTGACTTTCCCCAGCGGTCGCAATTTGGAACAATCCAACGGCAGAAAGGATCCCAGCAATCATTTCGGTAACCACCACGATCCCCAATAATACAGGCACCATATTTTTTAAAGGCGATTCAGCGAAATGTCCTGTCAACCATGAAAGGTTGCCGCTCCAATCGATGAGTTTATCAATGCCACTTTGTAAAAAGGTGATCAATAAGAAAAAAAGCAGAAGAATTTCAGTGGCATTATTGGTAATATTTTCCATATCAGTTTTTAAGTTTAATAAATTAATTTTATTGAGGTTATGCGGCCTTCTTATGAAGTAATCGCGTAAGTTTTATAGATAGGTCTGTCAGTATTATTTTAGAATTCCCATTGCGCTCTATATGATAGATGGCGTCTTCCAGTTCTTGGGTAATCTGCAATATATTGTTTTCATGTATGAAAGGGGCGAATTTTGCCAACTGGAATCCTTCTACATGGATTTTCATGTAAGTCAGGTCTGTGATACTGTAGTTGGTGAGCATTGCTTGTCTCATTACCGCCAAACAGTACAATAAAAATTTCTTTTGCGTTTCCCTTCCCGTTTTGGCAACCTCCTCGCTCCAAAGGATAAGATCATGGATGGCAGCTTTATTGCCTTTTGCCTTAAAAGCACTCCGCACCCATTGCACGAACCATCTTTCAAAAACCAAATCTTCAGAATCTTGGTTCATTAAATCCAGGGCCTTGTTAAAATTACCATCGGCTTCATGTGAAATCCGCAAGGCTTCTTCCTTGGCAAGGCCTTTTTCCACCAGCCCTTGAGCAATAACCTCTTCAGCCAATGGCGGAAAGTGTAGGACCTGGCACCTTGATCGTATGGTCTGAATAATCTGTTCCTCCTCTTCTGTGATCAAAATGAAGACGGTCTTTGCCGGTGGCTCTTCAATTAGTTTCAACAGTTTATTGGCCGCTGAATTGTTCATCCTATCGGCCATCCAAATAATCATGACCTTATATCCGCCTTCATAAGATTTAAGGGCAAGTTTTTTCACCACCTCTTGGGCCTCGTCCACTCCTATCATGCCTTGTTTTTTTTCTATTCCGATAAGACGGTACCAATCAAACAGGTTTCCATAAGGTTGTTCCCAAAGAAATTCTCGCCACTCCTCCATATAATGGTTGCTAACGGCATGACTCTTTACCTTATCACTGTTGGATACAGGAAAGGCAAAATGGACATCGGGATGTGAAATGGAGTTACACTTTGTGTTACAAGCTGCATTCTCTCCCGTATTCTCCCCTTGAGCATTGTTGCAGATGATATATTGCGCATAGGCCAGGGCCATGGGCAGTGTTCCACACCCTTCTTTACCCACAAATAACTGTGCGTGCGGAATACGACCTGCATCGGCACTAAGGGTTAAATGTTTTTTTATATGGGGCAATCCTAAAATGTCATTGAAAAGCATGGGTCAAATATAGTTTATTTGCCTGTTCCCCCATAATGGGAATATGGTTGGACTGTTCAATGGGCCAAGCACATTGTTATAAGGATTGGGTACCAATTGGTTAAAAAGCAAACAACCAGAGGCCGTTTTGTGCTGGAACCCTAAAGAATATGCCTCTCTGGTTTAAACATACTAGAGAAATCTTTACATTTGTTTTTCTCAAAAAAATCCTTATAAAGATGAAAACCATAAACGATTTTAATTTTAAAGATAAAAAAGCCCTTATTCGTGTTGATTTCAATGTCCCATTGGATGCAGATTTTAAGATAACGGATGCCAATCGTATCGAAGCGGCAAAACCTTCGATCATTAAGGTTTTGGAAGATGGTGGAAGTGTGGTTTTAATGAGCCATTACGGTAGGCCAAACGGCGAGCCAAACGCAGACATGTCCTTGAGTCATATCTTGGATAAGGTTTCTGAAATTATCGGGGTGAAAGTAAAATTTGTCAATGATTGTATAGGTGAGGTTGCGGAGAAAGCGGTTGCCGAACTAAAAAATGGTGAAGTATTGTTGTTGGAAAACCTTCGTTTTCATGCCGAAGAGGAAAAAGGGGACCGCGATTTTGCGGAGAAAATTTCCAAATTAGGTGATATATACGTTAACGATGCCTTTGGAACGGCGCACAGGGCACATGCCTCCACGACCGTAGTAGCGCAATTTTTCAAAGGGAAAAAATGTTTTGGAAGTTTAATGGCCAAGGAAATTGAGGCCATCGAAAAGGTTATGAGAACGGGAGAGAAGCCCGTAACCGCTATTTTAGGAGGCTCTAAGGTTTCCTCTAAAATCACGATAATAGAAAATATACTGAGCAAGGTAGACCACTTGATTATTGGAGGTGGGATGACCTATACCTTTGTCAAAGCCAAAGGGGGCAATGTGGGAGATTCCATTTGTGAGGATGATAAGATGGAATTGGCTTTGGATATCCTAAAACAGGCCGAGGCAAAAGGAGTAAAGGTACATATCCCGGTAGATGTTTTGGCGGCCGATAGTTTCAGCAACGATGCCAACACCAAAATTGTGGCTGTAGATGCAATACCCGAGGGATGGCAAGGATTGGATGCCGGACCAAAAACATTGGCCAACTTTAAAGAGGTCATCTTGCAGAGCAAGACCATTTTGTGGAACGGGCCAATTGGCGTATTTGAAATGGACAGCTTTGCCAAAGGAACCATAGCAATAGGTAATTATATAGATGAGGCAACGAGCAAGGGTGCATTTTCCTTAGTTGGAGGGGGAGACTCTGTTGCGGCTGTAAAGCAGTTTGGTTTTGAGGAAAAAGTAAGCTATGTTTCTACCGGTGGTGGTGCAATGTTGGAAAGCCTTGAAGGGAAAGTTTTGCCCGGAATTGCCGCAATATTAGAGGATTAGAAACGTTATGAAAGGTATACCCAATTTAGTTTACCAATACTTTAAGATGCTTTTTTTAAATGTTTGTTAAATTTGTGCGATTTTCGTTGCTCCCTATAAAAATCTGAAGAAAGCTTATGATGAAATTAAAAAACATTGGTCTGGCACTTTGTTGTCTTTTTGCAGTGTCCGCTATGGCACAAGAAAAGGATGGCACCCGTAAAAAACAACGCAAGAACAAAGTGGTTCTGGAAGTTCCGGTAGATACCATAGCCATGGATATGGAAGGGGTTGAACAAATGGAACTTATGGAGTCTCCTGGGCAATTGGAGGATTCCCCTTCAATTTTGGTGAAGGTCAGTAATAAGTACAATTTGTCTGATCGAATTGAGGTTTTAAAGTATGATAAATTGTGGTTAAAGGAACTGCACGACAACCAAAGCTATTTTGATTCCATTTACACTACAGTGACCAATCTGGAAGTGGATTCCATTTACAACTATGACCTGGATACGGAGACACTGAAGGCCAGATTGAAAATATTGGATCAAAAAACACCTTTTAATATCGCCTATAATCCATCGCTTGAAAATGTTATCAAGACATTTTTGACCAGAAAGAGAGGGTTGATGCAACGGATGCTCAAGGTAAGTCAGTTTTATTTTCCAATGTTCGAACAGGAATTGGATACTTACAATGTGCCTTTGGAATTAAAGTATTTGGCCATTATTGAATCGGCCTTAAACCCTAGGGCAAGATCCAGGGTAGGCGCTACGGGCTTATGGCAATTTATGTACAGCACCGGAAAGATGTACGATCTGGATGTGAGCAGTTACGTGGATGAGCGCAGTGATCCAATTGCCTCTACAAAAGCAGCGGCAAAATACTTGTCGAGGCTTCACGGTATTTTTGACGATTGGGATTTAGCTTTGGCAGCCTATAATTCGGGCCCAGGGAATGTCAATAAAGCGATCAGGAGGTCTGGGGGCTATACCAATTATTGGAACATAAGAAGAAACCTGCCTAGGGAAACAGCTGGTTATGTTCCTGCATTTTTAGCGACCATGTATATTTTTGAATATGCAGAAGAACACGGATTTCAACGTGAAAGAATTGAGAGACCTCTATTTGACACAGATACGGTTCATATAAAAAACTTGATTACGTTTAATCAGATTTCTGAGTTGGTAGATGTTTCAGTTGAAGAACTGCAAATCCTTAACCCTTCTTATAAATTGGATGTTATACCCTATGTTGAAGGGAAGGACTATGTGCTGCGATTGCCCAGAGAGGCTACGGGAAAATTTGTGGCCAATGAAGCGGCAATATATGCACATGTAAAATCGGAACTGGAAACAGAGGAAAAGCCCATGCAAGAACTTATTGAGGCCCAGAATAGGATTGTCTATAGGGTTAAAAGTGGAGATTATTTGGGAAGGATTGCAGAAAGACATGGGGTTGGGGTAAGCCAATTAAAACAATGGAACGGACTTAGGGGCAACACCGTAAGGATAGGTCAACGACTTACCATCTATGCAAAAAATCCTGTAACTTCAAGTTCTTCCAAAACATCATCATCGTCGTCAATTAATTCAACAAAATCAGCTATTGCAAGCGGCACGAAGGTCCATATGGTAAAGAGTGGAGATTCCCTGTGGACCATTTCTAAAAAATATCCTGGAATTACTATTGAAAATTTACGAGAATGGAACGGTATTAGAGGGAATGACATTAAAATTGGCGCAAAAATTAAATTGTGCAGTTGTTAAACCTTAATACTAAAACCAAAATGAAAAAATTAGGAACACTTCTTCTAGTTCTTTTAATCACCATTGTCTCCTGTAAAGGGGAAAAGAAAATTGATTATAAACCAGAATCAATTGGGGCCATTAATTCTGTTGCCGTGGTGATGGACAATGAGCTCTGGAAAGGACCGGTAGGGGATAAGGTCAGGGAATACTTTGCAGCGCCAGTTCTTGGCCTATCATGGGAAGAACCCTTATTCACCATAAACCACATGGGTTCCAATGTTTTTACGGGGGCCGTTAGGAATACCAGATCTGTATTGTATGTTGTAAAGGACTCCTTGGATTTAGGGCATATCAAAACCGATATGTATGCAAGACCACAAAAGGTTGCTGTCATTAAGGGACGCACAGATGACGAAATCATTCAGAATTTGGATGAGAATGCCGAAGAAATTATCGAGGCTTTTAAGTCTGTGGAAATCACTGAGGCTCAAAAGAGATTTTTAAGATCGTTGAATAAGGAAAAGGTGCTAGAGGAAAAATTTGGAATAACCCTTTCCATGCCATCGGTCTATAAGGTAGGTAAGCAAGAAGATAATTTTGTTTGGATAGATCGACAGATTCAAAAAGGGACCATGAACATTGTCGTTTATTCCATGCCGGGGGATAGTTTCTCCAATGACTCCACCTTTGTTAAGGATATTGTGGCCATGCGCGATTCCATTGGTAAAAATTATATTCCAGGACCGGATGTTCCAGGAAAGGTAACCTATATGATGACGGAAAAGGCGTTTTCTCCTTATGTCTTTCCAGCCCAAATCGCTGGAAGGAAAGCTGTTGAGGTGAAGGGTATTTGGGAGATCAGTGGATATCCAATGGCTGGACCATTTTTGACCTACATCATCAATGATGAGGTAAACAATAGAAAACTGGTCATCGAAGGGTTTACATTTGCTCCTTCAACCGAGAAGAGAGATTATATGTTTGAACTGGAAGCCATATTGAAAACGGTGAAATTTGATGTGGCCAAGAAATAGGGTACATTTTAAAAGTTATAATTTGAGCGACCCAGATGGGTCGCTTTTTTGTTTTAAAGGAGACACATTACTTCTTTTATCAAAAAGGCCAGTTTAAGCGCCTTAGAGGGTCGGTCTTAACGAAGACCACGAAGTACTCGGGCCAATTGTCTTTGGTGAATAAGAGCCATTAAAAAGGGTCGCATTGCGACCCTTTTATTTTAATTCAGAAACATATACTTAACCATTTTTTGTGGAAAAACAGTATTTTGAAAGCTGTGCTTTTTTAATCAAATGCAAAGCCTGTGATCAATCTAAAAACAAAGGCGTAAACCACAACGGCAAACAGCCCAAAGCAAAACCATGAGAGTGCCTTAAAATAATTTTTAATCATTAAATGTCCTAAGTTCTTAAAACCTTCTAGATATAACTCTTTAACAAGTAGTAGTTTGCTCATAATCGTATTTTTTATGGTTAATACTATTTTAAAGATAGGTTGCATGTTCGCCTATTTATAATTTATTGGCTCAAGGGAAGGAA
>JBLGAT010000113.1:0-7906 GCA_047612485.1 Psychroserpens sp. | reverse complement strand
TATGAGTAGCGCACAATTGGAAATACAGTTAATTGCATGTATTGTGGCCATAGCCTGTGCTATCCCGGGGACTTTTCTGGTATTGCGAAAAATGGCCATGATCAGTGATGCCATTAGCCATTCCATCTTACCAGGAATCGTTGTTGGCTTTTTTCTAACCGAAGACCTAAATTCGCCTTGGCTGATTTTGTTGGCTGCCTTCAGTGGTATCCTTACTGTAGTTTTGGTGGAGTATATCCAGAAAACTGGATTGGTAAAAGAGGATACTGCAATTGGTCTTGTCTTTCCGGCCCTGTTTAGTATTGGGGTCATCCTTATAGCCAAAAATGCTGGGGACGTGCATTTGGATATTGATGCCGTTCTCTTGGGTGAATTGGCTTTTGCCCCTTTTGATCGTTTGTTGATCAATGGGAATGATATGGGTCCCAAATCACTTTATGTTATTGGAACCATTTTACTGATCACCTTGGGGTTATTGATTGCCTTTTTCAAAGAACTTAAATTGAGTACTTTTGATTCACAGTTGGCGGCCACTTTGGGTTTTTCTCCAGTGGTGATGCATTACGGACTTATGACCGTGGCATCGGTAACCACCGTTGGGGCTTTTGATGCCGTTGGTGCCATTTTGGTGGTGGCTCTTATGATAGCTCCGGCCGCAATGGCCTATTTGTTGACGAAGGACTTGAAGAGAATGTTGTTGCTATCTGTTATTTTTGGGATGATTGCCGCAATTATGGGCTATTGGGTGGCACATTGGTTGGATGCGTCCATTGCAGGGTCTATTACCACGGTATTGGGAGTGTTGTTCCTGATGGTCTATCTCTTTGCCCCAAATACAGGATTGATTTCAGTCCTGTATCGTCAAAAACGGCAGAAGATAGAGGTACATCTCCTTACCTTTTTACTGCATTTGCAGAATCATGAGGAAATTGCAGAGCGACATATCAAACATCTGAACGAACATATCAACTGGCATGAGGTTACTGCAAAGTCGGTCTTAGACTTGGCCATTAAAAACAATATGATCGTTATTGAGGATCAAATTATCTCTTTGACGGAAAAAGGGAAAGTGTTCACGGCCGAAGCCATCAATTATATCATTACCAATAAAAGTGCGGCCATTGAGGAGATGAAGGACAGATTCTTCCTTTTCCGGGGGTAAATAGGTTTTTGGCCCTAATTGAATAGTTATATTGGGAGCCTTGTATTAGTCTTCGGGATTGATTAAGTTTAATCACTTCTAAAATACTTTTACGATGCAGCAAAAGTTACCGCTATTCTTTGCCTTTTTTATCTCCCTTTTGTGTCTGGCACAAACCCCAAAAGCTTCCTTTTCCTATCAGGACATCTTTGATCTACAATATGTTTCAGATCCCCAGATAGCCCCCAATGGAGATTGGGTAGTCTACCGTAGAATGGGGTTTGATATTATGGAAGACAAGGCTTTTGGGAATCTTTGGATGATCAGGTCCGATGGGTCGCAGCACCAGAAGCTTACTTCAAGGGAGGTGAGCGAATCCAGTCCACAATGGTCGCCCAAGGGAGATCGGTTGGCATTTGTAAGCGGAACTGATGAAGGTTCGGAAATATACATGTATTGGATTGCCACGGGAAAAATAGCGAAAATATCCCAACTTCCGTTTAGTCCCAGTTCCTTAACATGGTCCCCCAATGGGGAACATTTGGCATTTTCAATGAATGTGCCAAAAGCAGCTCCGGTATTGGCCAAAATCCCTGCTAAGCCTAAAGGGGCCAAATGGGCCGATGCCCCAAGGATAACCGATAGGCTGTACCATGAGGCAGATGGCCGCGGGTACATAGATCCCGGGTTCAGCCATATTTTTATCATTGCATCGGAAGGAGGAGCAGCCAGACAAATTACTTCAGGAGATTTTAACCATAGGGGCAGTTTAACGTGGGCCGCAAACGGAAGTAAAATATATTTCTCTGCCAATAGAAATGAGGATTGGGAATACGATTTTAGGAATAGCGAGATCTATTCAGTGAATGTAGACACCCAAGAAATAGTGGGGCTAACAGAGAGAACAGGTCCAGATACCAACCCAATGGTTTCGCCCAATGGCAAGTATATTGCCTTTGTCGGTTATGCGGACAAGGTACAGGCATATCAGGTAGATAGATTGCAATTCATGAATATTGACGGCAGTGACAAAAGGGAAGTTCCCACTAATTTGGATAGGGATGTAAGCCTAGTTGCTTGGGATACCAAAAATACAGGACTCTATTTTTCCTATGACGACCTCGGAAATAGTAAGATTGGACATATTACTTTGGACGGAAAGGTAACCAAGTTAGCGGATAATATGGGGGGCACTTCCATTGGAAGGCCTTACGCTGGGGGGAGCTTCAGCGTTTCGGAAAAAGGATTAATTGCATTTACCCAAAGCACACCTATGTATCCCGCTGAATTGGCCATTTTAAGGCCCAAAGAAAAAACACCAAAGAAAATCACTGATATCAACAGGGATTTATTGGATTATCGCGCTTTGGGAAAAGTGGAGGAAGTTTGGTACAAATCCACCTTTGATCAGCGAGATATCCAAGGATGGATAGTTTACCCCCCTAATTACGATGCCTCTAAAAAATATCCTTTCATGGTGGAAAACCACGGTGGCCCCATTTTAAATTATGGGGATAGATTTTCTGCTGAAATGCAACTGTACGCGGCTGCCGGGTATATAGTATTTTATCCAAATCCTAGGGGCAGTACCAGTTACGGAGAAGAGTTCGGAAATTTACTGTACCACAATTACCCAGGGGAGGATTATAACGACGTAATGGATGGGGTAGATTTTTGCATTTCCAAGGGGATAGCACATGAAGACCAATTATTTGTAACCGGAGGTAGTGCCGGTGGCATAATGTCTGCTTGGATGATTGGCAAGAACAATAGATTTGAGTCGGCGGTTGTAGCTAAACCAGTAATGAACTGGATCAGTAAGACTTTGGTGGCCGATAATTATTTTGGATATGCCAATTCCCGATTGCCTGGGCAACCTTGGGAAAATTTCGAAACCTATTGGAAATTTTCGCCCTTATCCCTAGTAGGAAATATTACAACACCTACCATGGTAATGGTGGGTATGGACGATCTAAGGACACCGCCCAGCGAGGCAAAACAATTGTACCACGCCTTAAAATTGCGGAAGATTGAAACTGTGTTGGTGGAAATTCCGGGAGCGGGCCACGGGATTGCCAATAGGCCCAGTAACCTGATCGCCAAAATAGCACATACCTTGGCCTGGTTCGATAAATATAAAAGTAAAGAAGTAGAGTAATGGGAAGAAAGAATAATAAAAGGCCTTGGATGCTGAATATGTTGATCGTGGTGACCGTAATAGTGGTATTTCTTGTGTTTACGGCCCACTATAAAAACTGGATCCGTACCGAAAAGGATGCTATGGAAATTTTATCGGGTATTTATTACAAGGAATTATTGTTTTCGGAAATCGATAGTGTGGAAATGGTTGAAAAGATTCCGTCTTTGGAACGCATCAATGGATTTTCCGCTATGGAAAGGGAAAAGGGACTTTTTAGGGACAGTATCCATGAAACAAAGGTATATATGTATGTGGATAGGCTTTCGCAACCAAAAATAAAGGTCGTTTACCAAGACTCTTTGAAGCTCTTTCTCAACCTTACCGATAGCACAGAAACCCAACAGATGTTTCAATTTTTAACGGACAAAATAAAAGTTGTCCAAGAATAATATTCTATTAAAAATAGCGTTTAAATTTGTTTCAATATTAAAATCCATTTTATATTGTGAGGTACTTACTTCTAATTTTTATTTTTCCGATCATAGGCTTTTCCCAAAACAATCTTTCTATTGATGTGGAAGGTGTGTCCTCTTCCGAAGGGCGCATCAGTGTTGCTGTCTATAATAAATCGTCAGGGTTTTTAAAGTTCGAATCTGTTTATAGGAGCGATAGCGCTGTCGCTAAAAAAAAGAAGACCAATCTCGTTATTGGCAATCTTCCAAATGGCACCTATGCTTTGGCCGTTTTTCACGATATGAACGGGAATGACCGGTTGGATACCAATTGGTTGGGGATTCCCAAAGAGGCGATTGGATTTTCTAACGCCAAAATGAAAACGTTTGGACCCCCTAGTTTTGAAGATTGCGCTTTTAACCTAGAGGGTGATACCCAAATCCGTTTAGAAATCAAATAAAAATTTCTTTGTTTAGTTTTCTTGCTGATACCCTTCTGGTCGCTTCCATTTAACTGGTGGTGCTGGTTCCGGTTTCAGTTGGAATTCGTTATTCTTTAAGAGTTTCATCGCTTCTTCCACACCCCGTTCGAGTTGTGGGTCATGACCTTCCAATACTAGTTTAGGGTCTTGGACTACTTCAATATCAGGAGATATGCCAACGCCTTCAACGGCCCATTCCCCATTGACATCATAAAAACCACCCCGGGGTGCCACCATACGGCCACCATCAATAAAACGTGGGGTGTCCCAGGTGCCTACAAGGCCTCCCCATGTCCTAGTCCCCACTAAAGGTCCAATCTGCTTTGCATGGAACATATAGGGCAACAAATCCCCTCCAGAGCCTGAACGCTCATTGATCAGCATCACTTTTGGTCCCCATATCCCGGCCATTGGCGTGGTCCATGGTCTATGATCATTAGTTTTACTGTTGAAGTAGCCAAATAGTTCACGAGACATAATATCTATCATATAGTCCGCGGCAGAACCGCCACCATTGTTTCTCTCGTCTACAATAACCCCTTTTTTATCCTGTTGTGAGAAATAATATCGATTGAATGATTCAAATCCATTGCCAGAGGTGTTTGGCACGTATACATACGCCAATTTACCATTGGAAAGTTCGGATACCTTTTGCCTGTTTTGCTCTATCCATGCATTGGTGCGCAGGCCTCCTTCGTTTGCAATGGGCCTAACCAATACCTCCTTGGCCCCAGTTTTGCTAGGGACTGAGTTTACAAGAATGGTAATGGGCCTGCCTGAGGTTTGCTCCAATAGGTGGTATGGGTTGGTACTTGTTGTTACATCTTGTCCAGAAATGGCTATGAGATAATCCCCTTCCTTTACATTTATTCCTGGAAGGGCCAGTGGGGCTTCCAATTCGGGGTTCCAATTCTCGCCTGTATAAATTTTAGTGATTTTATAAAAACCTTTGTCGGCCATCAGGTCACATCCCAATAGGCCCACAGGAACCTTATCAATATCGGGCATATCCCCTCCTGAAACATAGGAATGGCCAATTGAAACCTCCCCGCTCATGATATCGACTACATAGTTAAGATCCGTCCTGTGCCGTACATGATCAATCCAAGGGCTATACCATTTATAAATAGTGTCCCAAGGGGCTCCATGCACATTGTTCACATAAAGAAAATCGCGCATATAACGCCACCCTTCCTTAAAGATCTGATGGTATTCGGCTACGGGATCTACATTGATCTTGATATCAATTTTTAGGACATTTTCACCATTTTTTGGAGGACTGTCCGTACCTATCATACTCCAGTTCCCATTTTGTTTTAAAAGCATGTTCTTCCTATCGGCAGACACGACCAGTTCTGAGACCTTACTTGCAAATTCTTCGGCCTTCATTTTTTCAACATCGTACTTATGTAATAGAAAACCAGGCTGGTTGGGAATGTTTTCTGCTACGAATACACTTTTCCCTGGCCCATTCGCCAATGCTGTATAATTCCTATTGTCCAGCTTAAGGGCTATAATACGACTGTAGATACCCTCCGCATCAATTTTCACGGAAATGTTTTCCTTTGGGGCATCGGGCTTTTTGTCTTTTTCCTTTTTTGTGGTCCCATCCGTGTTATTACCTTCCTCCTCCATGGTTTCCTCGTCTGATTTTGGAAGATTGGGAGCTTTATCCGTTTCTGAAAGTACTATGGCATAAAGGCTACGTGTCACTTGGGTGTCATAGGAACTCATATCCAACCAACCTGATTTTAGTCCGTAATTGGTGCTCGCCAAAAAATATAGGTATTTGCCTTTTTCATCCCAAATTGGGCTAATGGCATCGGCCATACCATCTGTAAGCTGAAACGTCTCTTTGGTAGAAATGTTATAGGCGAAGATGGCCTTAAAATGAGTTTCTAGCTGTTTAGGATAAGCAATCCATTTACCGTCTGGGGACCAAATGGGATTCATGGTCCTGTCTGGATGTGCGTATCGATCTGTACCTATCTTTTCTACCGCACCGGATTGTAGGTTGATGACCCAAATATTATAGTCAGTATCGGAATAGGCAATGTGGGTGCCGTTTGGTGACCAATCTGGTCTGAAATAAAAAGTAGGATTTGGAAGGGCATAGGTCTTTTGTATTTTCCCGTTCTGGTCTGCCAATACCAATTGATATTCTCCCGTAGCATCTGAAAACCAAGCAATCTTATCCCCCTTAGGTGACCAAATTGGAGAGCGGTCTGCTACACCTGGGGAACTGGTCAGATTTTTCCAAGTGCCATTTTCTTTAGGAATACTAAATATTTCTCCCCTGTGCTCAAAAAGCGCCCTTTTTCCCGTAGGCGAAATATTAGGGCTTTCTAGGTCATTGGCACTTACATCTTCCCATCTGGTCCTGGCGAAATTCATATCGCCCTTTACGGTAATGTTCAATTGTTCTGTGGTCGTATCTAGGGGGTTCAAAATGTGAAGGTACCCTCCCTGTTCATAAACGATCTTCTTGGGGCCGGCATCCAAACTTTTTACATCAAATTTTTTATGAAAGGTGAGTTGTTGCTCTTCCTTTGTGTTGGGATTAAAAGACCAAATATTACTGGCATAATCCCGCTCGGAGATGTAATATACCTTTTCACCGAACCAAACTGGATCTAAATGGCGTTCTTTGGTAGGCTGTGGGGTGGTCAAAAGCGCTTTTGTCTGCATATCCACAATCCATATGGGCATGGCTTGTCCGCCACGGTAATTGCGCCATTCGGGATCCCAAAAGGTAATTGGGGTATAGGCGATTTGTTTTCCATCTGGGGAAATTTCACCGTACGCTGCCCTAGGAATTTCTATTGCTATAGGTAGTCCACCCTTTAGGGAAACTTTATAGAACTTATTGGTCAAAGTGGGTTTACTATCTCTATTGGACCTAAAGAGAACCTCGCCTTCAGGAGTCCAACCTTGGACAAAGTCACCTGCGGGATGCCAGGTAAGTCGTTTTGGTTCCCCACCTTCGGATGGGATAACATAAACATCGCTATTGCCACCATATTCCCCTGTGAATGCGATGAACTTACCGTCGGAAGAAAAGTGGGGGTTAGATTCATTGCCTTCATAACTGGTAATCCTAATTGCATCGCCTCCTTCAATAGAAGTTTTCCACAGGTCATTGGCATAAACAAAGACAATTTCATTCTCGGAGACCGAAGGCTCCCTAAGTAGTTGGGTCCCTTGTGCATTTAGTGCCGAGAAACATAAGAGAAGAAGGGGAAGGAGTATTGATTTATTGGGAATTTTTAAGTTTTTTAATGAAAAATGGGCGATTTGATGACCTTTCATGTAATTGGGTTTAAGTGATAAAATAACTTGCCTCAATATCGGGATATTCCCCATGTAATTAAAATATTTTTATGCTAATTGTATATTTCCTTTGGTCTGCTGCTTTGTACATAATGGCCAAGTGAATTGACAGTATATTTAACGCAGTGGAATTGCTATCTTTGAAAGAAAAATATAATGATATTACTGGTGCCGTTTATTGGAGCTTTATATGGGATGTTGGCCGTTATTTTTGGTGCTTTTGGCGCCCATGCCTTAAAAAAATATTTTTCTGAAGAGCAACTAAAAAGTTTTGAAACTGGGGTGAAGTATCAGATGTACCACGCCATACTTTTGGTGGTGATAGGCTTTAACTTTGGTTTTAATTCATCTTTGGAATCCT
>JBLGAT010000112.1:0-8165 GCA_047612485.1 Psychroserpens sp. | reverse complement strand
CAACAGATTGATATGCAACAGGTCTTGGACAACAACCTTTTCAGTGCCCTATTTTTATTGGACGATTTGCAAAAAAGTTTGAACGCCACGGAAATGGCAAGGAGAAAATTTAGGGATATTGCCGTGATCAGTGGCATGGTATTCACAGGATATCCCGACAAGGGGATAAAAATGAAGCATTTGCAGAGCAGCTCCCAACTATTATTTGATGTTTTCAGGGATTATGAGGCAGATAACCTCTTGTTCCAACAAGCTTTTACCGAAACTTTTGACCACCAACTGGAGGAAGGTCGCTTGCGATTGGCACTGGAACGTATAGAGGATCAAAAAGTGGTTTGGAAGGATTGTAAGAATCCTACCCCCTTCTCCTTCCCTATTATTACAGACCGACTCAGGGAAAAACTATCCAGTGAAAAACTGGCAGACCGGATCAAGAAGATGACAGCAAAGCTGATGAAGAAATGACCACCCCAGCCTGCGGCTTCCCCTCCTAAAAAAGAGGGGAGTAAATTGGATTGTATAGGGTTAATGGGACAAATTAAAAGGCGCTCCTGCTTATGCTATGCGGATAATGAATTCCGATAGTATCGGAAGAAAGAGGTGATTTTTCCGATTTAGTAGTAATTTCGCGAGTATCAAAGTTTCCATGACACATCTTATCCACATTCAAGATCAGCATTTCATATTGCACTTCACCGGAGCCCTTTTCTGGAAGGAACAAGGCATGCTTTTGATCAGTGATGTCCATTTGGGCAAGGTCTCCCACTTCAGAAAACATGGAGCAGCCATACCACAAAAAGTCATCGAAAAAAATTTTGAACTTTTAACTGAAATTGTTGCAGTTTTTAAACCCAAGACCATATGTTTTTTGGGCGATCTCTTCCATTCCTCCCTCAATAGCGAATGGCAACTCTTTGAAGCCTGGATAGGTGTACAAACATCAAAACTTATATTGGTGATGGGCAACCACGATATTATTTCCCCATTAAAATATGAAGGAATAGGGATAGAAATTACTCAGGAAATTCTACTCCCTCCCTTTTTATTGACCCACCATCCTGAAGAAAGAATCGGATTCTTTAATATTTCGGGCCATATCCATCCCGCGGTCAAACTAGAAGGTTTGGGCCGACAACGACTCAAACTACCCTGTTTTTTTAAGAGGAAGCACCAAATGGTACTTCCTGCTTTTGGGGAATTTACGGGCACACATATTTTAACCCCCACAAAAGAAGATGTTGTGTACGCCATTACAAAAAATGAAGTTATTTTAGTGGCAAACAATTAAAGATGCTTACCAGTCAAAAACACTTGTTCAGCCTTGAGGAGGGCATCACCTATTTAAATGGTGCCTATATGTCCCCACAATTAAAAAGCACAGAGAAAATCGGCATTGCCAATCTCAAAAAGAAAAGCCAACCCTATGCTATACGTCCAGAAGATTTTTTTACACAAAGAGTGGTGCTAAAAAAGCGTTTTGCAGAACTTATTGAAGCTCCCAATTATCAAAATATTGCCATTATCCCTTCCGTTTCCTATGGTACAGCAACTGTGGCCAATAACGTGAAGTTGCGTGCTGGAGATGAGATCTTGCTGGTGGAAGAAGAATTCCCAAGCAACGTTTATACTTGGAGACGACTGGCGGACACCTACGGGGCCCATATTAAGATTATTAAGCCTCCCAGTAGATTCAAAGATCGTGGCAAGCTTTGGAACGAAGCTATCCTCAATGCCATAACGAATAAAACAGCTCTGGTGGCCATGGCACATGTGCATTGGGCAGATGGTACTAAATTTGATTTAAAAGCGGTTCGAGAGAAAACGAGCACAGTGGGTGCACTCCTGATCATTGATGGCACCCAAAGTATTGGCGCCCTCCCCTTTTCTGTAAAAGATTTGCAACCCGATGCTTTGATCTGCGGGGGTTACAAATGGCTAATGGGGCCGTATTCCCTAGGCGTTGCGTATTATAGCGATGCTTTTAATGATGGCAAACCCCTAGAGGATAATTGGATGAACAAACTACACTGTGAAGATTTCACCCAATTGACCCAATACCACGATGAATATCAGCCCCATGCTGGAAGGTACTCGGTTGGCGAATCCAGTAATTTTATTTTGGTCCCTATGCTTATCAATGCCTTGGAACAACTGATACAATGGCAGCCAGAACAGATTCAGACCTATTGCAAGGATATTTCTGAACTTGCCATAGAAAAGTTAAGGGAACAAAATTACTTTATTGAGGAAAATGACTTTAGGGGACACCACCTTTTTGGGGTTTACCTGCCAAAGGAAAAGGACATCCATAACATAAAACAACGCTTACAGGAGCACAACATATTTGTTTCCTATCGCGGGAAGGCCATTAGGGTAGCCCCCAATGTATACAACCATAAAGAAGATTTTGAAAAATTCCTTTCCTGTTTTTAATGCCATCTAAAAACATATCCTTTCCATGATAGACCAAGAGTGCCTATATTTGCATAAAAAAATTTACTCTTGAGTAAAGCAATTGTACCCCAACTTTTTTCACAGTCCCTGCAACTGCAGAAACTGAAAAAATCTATTGCCGGTCCCCAAATACATTTCAGATTAAAAGGACTAACGGGATCAGCACTTTCTTTTGCCATAAAAGAGGTGTTCCAAGATGCCGGAGCCCCATTCCTATTGATCTTAAACGATAAAGAAGAAGCCGCCTATCACCTCAATGATCTTGAACAATTGGTAGGAGAACCCGATGTGCTGTTTTACCCAGGGAGCTACAGAAGGCCCTATCAGATAGAGGAAACGGACAATGCCAATGTGCTTTTACGTGCCGAAGTACTCAACCGCATCAACTCCAGAAAAAAACCCGCTATTATTGTTACCTATCCCGACGCCCTTTTTGAGAAGGTGGTCACTCGGAAGGAACTCGACAAGAATACCCTTAAGATAAAATTGGAGGATACCCTATCCTTGGATTTCCTGAACGAAGTACTTTTTGAATACAAGTTCAAAAGGGTCGATTTTGTAACCGAACCAGGGGAGTTTTCGGTTAGGGGTGGTATTGTGGATGTCTTCTCATTTTCCCATGACGAGCCCTATCGCATAGAATTTTTTGGGGATGAAGTAGACAGTATCAGGACCTTTGATGTAGAGACCCAATTATCAACCCTAAAGGTTAAAAAGATTACCATCATCCCTAATGTAGAAAACAAATTCTTGGACGAGACCAGGGAAAGCTTTCTGAAATATATTTCTGCCAATACAGTGGTCTTTGCAAAAAACTTGGACCTGCTCTTCGACCGTATGGACTCCCTTTTTTCAAAAGCAGAAGAAGCTTTTAAGACCCTGTCTGAAGATATTAAACATGGGGAACCTGGGGAATTGTTCGTAAGCTCCTCTTTCCTAAAGGAACAACTGCACGATTTTAGTTTGATCGAGGTTGGCACCCAATTTAACAAACGACTGAGGCCGAGCGAACCTGAGGTAATCGTATTCAATACCAAGCCACAACCCTCTTTCAACAAGAAATTCGATCTGTTGATTGAAAACCTCAACGATAACAATGACAAGGGATATAACAACTATATCTTTTGTGCTACGGATCAACAGGCAAAGCGCTTCCAAGACATTTTTGATGAGGTAGGAAAACAGGTGCACTACCAGACCGTTGTATTTCCACTGTACCAAGGATTTATAGATGATGATTTAAAAATAGTGGCCTATACGGACCACCAAATATTTGAACGGTACCTGAAATTCCACCTTAAAAATGGCTATGCCAAGAAACAAGCCATTACCCTTAAGGACCTCAACAAATTGGAGATTGGTGATTACGTTACCCATATAGACCACGGTATTGGGAAATTCGGGGGACTGCAAAAAATTGATGTAGAAGGCAAAAAGCAAGAGGCCATAAAACTGGCCTATGGGGAACGGGATATCCTATACGTGAGCATCCATTCCTTGCATAAAATTTCCAAGTTCAACGGAAAGGACGGCAAAGAACCTAAAATTTATAAATTGGGATCCGGAGCCTGGAAGAAAGTAAAGGAAAAAGCGAAATCACGGGTAAAACATATCGCCTTCAACCTCATCAAAATATATGCTAAGCGAAGGCTGGAGAAAGGGTTCCAATATGCTCCTGACAGTTATCTGCAACATGAATTGGAAGCCTCCTTTATCTATGAGGACACTCCCGATCAAAGTAAATCCACAGATGACATCAAAAAAGACATGGAAAGCGAACGCCCAATGGATCGCTTGGTATGTGGGGATGTAGGTTTTGGAAAAACGGAAGTGGCCATCCGGGCTGCTTTTAAGGCAGTTGACAATGGCAAACAGGTCGCTGTCTTGGTCCCAACCACCATTCTGGCCTTTCAACATTTCAGGACCTTTAACGAACGTTTGAAGGAGATGCCGGTCACCGTGGATTACCTGAACAGGTTTCGTACGGCAAAAGAAAGGAAAGCTACGCTGGAGCGTTTAGGTGAAGGCAAAGTGGATATTATTATTGGCACCCACCAATTGGTGAACAAGAACGTGCAGTTTAAAGATCTAGGGCTTTTGATAGTTGATGAGGAACAAAAATTTGGGGTTGCCGTAAAGGACAAGCTGAAGTCCATTAAAGAAAATGTGGACGTCCTTACCCTTACCGCGACGCCCATCCCGAGGACCTTGCAGTTTAGTTTGATGGCCGCTAGGGATCTATCGGTCATAAACACGGCGCCACCAAACAGATATCCCATAGAAAGTGAGGTCATCCGCTTTAGTGAGGACACTATAAGGGATGCTATCAGCTATGAGATACAGCGAGGCGGACAGGTATTTTTTATCCATAACCGAATAGAGAACATCAAGGAAGTAGCAGGCATGATCCAACGTCTTGTGCCGGATGCCAAAATTGGAATTGGCCATGGGCAACTGGATGGAAAAAAACTGGAGACTTTGATGTTGGCCTTTATGAACAATGAATTTGATGTTCTTGTCTCTACTACCATTGTTGAAAGTGGCTTGGACGTTTCCAATGCCAATACCATCTTTATCAATAACGCCAATAATTTTGGTTTGAGTGACCTTCATCAAATGCGTGGACGTGTTGGCCGAAGTAACAAAAAAGCCTTTTGTTATTTCATTACACCTCCCTTTGATGTGATGACCAACGATGCCCGTAAGCGTATCCAAGCCTTGGAACAATTCACCGCACTTGGAAGCGGGTTTAATATTGCCATGAAAGATTTGGAGATCCGCGGAGCTGGAGATCTTCTCGGAGGGGAACAAAGTGGATTTATCAATGATATTGGATTTGATGCCTACCAGAAGATCCTGAACGAAGCCATAGATGAGCTCAAAGAAAATGAATTTAAAGAGCTTTACGAAGAAATAGGTGGAAGTGAAAAGGAAAAAGTCTTTGTGAAGGACACACAGATAGATGCAGATTTTGAACTTCTTTTCCCGGATGACTACATCAACAACGTAACCGAGCGGTTGAACCTTTATACCCAGTTGAACGAAATAAAGGATGATGCCGGTCTACAGAAATACGAATCGGAACTTGTGGACCGTTTTGGGGAACTCCCCACACAGGCTGAGGATCTTTTGAGCTCTGTCCGTATCAAATGGATTGCCAATAGCATCGGTTTGGAAAAGGTGGTCCTAAAACAGGGCAAGATGATTGGATATTTCATTTCGGACCAACAATCGGCCTTTTACCAAAGTAATTCCTTTACCAAAGTGCTGCAATTTGTGCAGTCGCATGCCCACTTGTGCAAAATAAAGGAAAAACAAACCCGTGGCGGTCTTCGTTTATTGTTGGTATTCGAAAATATCAAGTCCTTGGACAAGGCACTAAATGCAATTCAACCTTTTGCAAAAACCCCAGAACCTGTTTCTTAATGTTACGGAAGATCAATGATTGATTACACCTATTTCTTGGAACAGTTTTTGAATACTATTACATATGTATAAGTCACTCTTTTTATTCTTTTTGTTGGTAAGCACCAGCTTGGCTGCACAACATACTATTTCCGGTCCATTTTCACCTTCCGATGATTTTAAATGGGTTATGGCCTATCACTTAAAGCCCAGCAGTCAGGAATATGTGACCGCCGGTCCCGTAAAAAATGGGGATTTGGAATTGGTTATGCCCAAAACAGCCGAAGTGGGATTATATAGAATGGTCTATGCCATTCCTACCGATGAATTTTATTTTGATGTCATCTACAATGGAAAAGAGGATATCCAACTCTCCTTCAATACGTCCAAAGGTGTTTCCTTTACTACCTCTGAAGAGAACGGAACCTATCTCTCCTATTTAAAAGAGATAAAAGATGCAGAAAGAAAATTAACGGAATACTATACCTCTGAACAAAAAAGAAAGGCAGATTTTAACATTATCGTTAAAGATTTGAATACGATTCAGAATTCCTTTGAGGCCAAATCCGAAGGGTTGATCGCCAACAGTTTTATCAAAGCGAATAGGTCTTATATTCCTTTACAACTAGAGAACCGCGAACAATACAACATTTCCAAAAGAGAACACTTTTTTGACTTCTTGGATTTTAATAACCCCATCCTCCAAAGTTCTGGATTTTTATCGGACAAAGCACTTGCCTATGTTTTTTCTTTCACGGCCCCAAGTGCATCGGGCCATATCTTGGCGCAAGAAATACAGGCAAACTTAGAAGTGTTGAACGGACAAATGACCGAAATGGATGCCTTATTCAAGGCAAAGCTTTTCGAAAAATTATGGACTGAGATGTCAAAAAGAGAAATGGGTTCAAGTGCTTATCTTGTTTACAACAACTACCTGCTTCCCTTATCCAAAACCTCTGGACAAAAAGAAATAAAGGAGATTGCCGATAAAATTGAATTGGACAATCGTTTGAGAATTGGAGCCTCGGCCCCAGAAATTAATTGGAATGAAAAAGGGGTGGAAAGGAAACTGAGTGACCTTTCCGGGGCACAAAACTATGTGCTCCTATTTTGGAGCAGTACCTGTTCCCATTGTTTAAAAGAAGTTCCTGAGTTGCACACGGAGTTAAAGGATCGCAAGTCAATCCAAGTTTTGGCAATTGGTTTGGAAGATGATGATATATCTTGGAAGGCCGAATCATCAAAATTAACGGACTTTACCCATGTCCTTGGTCTTGGGAAATGGGAAAATGAATATGTCACCCTATACGATGTGCATCAAACACCCACCTATTTTGTTTTGGACACTCAAAAAAGAATTGTGGCAAAACCTTCAGATTTGGACGAATTGCTTACTTTTTTAAAAAAATAAGATTAGGATGTATCTAACTAAAGCGCTTTTAAATCTTTAATGGTTTTAAAGGCAGTATCAACCTGCTCATCATTTACAATAATGGTGAATTCATTGGTCGTGGAAATGACCTCGAACAATACGATCCCTTCCCATGCCAAACGCTGGAAAATAAAGTAATAGATTCCGGGTACGGACACATTCTCCGCAGGTAATTTAACGGTAATGGAAGATAGGTTGCTCGCCTTTTGGGTACATTTTTCATTTTTGAAAAGCTCCTGTACGGTATCGTCCAATAAATTACTGACCACAATGTTCATTTCATTGACCCCCCTGGAAGAAGTATAAAAAACATCCTTGTTCTTATTCACTTCCTTGAGTAATTGGGTCTGGTTTTCAAGAATTGATTCTGAAACCAAAAAGGTGAAATCGGTCAGGGAAGACCGCACGGTAATTTCCCCAATATTCTTAAGTACCTTGATGATTTTGTGGGTTGCCCTAAATTCCAGATCATCGGAAAGCCTTTTTAAGGCCATTACAATAGCACCATTTCTGATATCCTTCCCCAATTCTTCCTCAATTTCAGGTCTTACGAGCCTAGAAAGTGAAGTGAGGTTAATAATACCTTGGGCCAGGGCACTTTGGAGGAAGGGTTTCTTTTTGATATACTCCTCTACGACGGATGAAATTGTTTTCATTATTTTGCATTGGCTTGGTTGTCCTTGCAAATATAACAATTTGTTACAAATAAAACAATGAATAAAAACTTAATCCCATAGCTTTAAGAAAACTAGCCCTTAACTCTAATTTAGAGGAATATTTTGACCATAAATCGGCAGCTGATTTTTGATATACCTAAAAATATCTTCCTTGGATTTCCAAGTAAAAAGCCATTCACATAAGAACAGTATTAGAC
>JBLGAT010000111.1:0-8173 GCA_047612485.1 Psychroserpens sp. | reverse complement strand
GATGTAGTGCCAACATTAGATATGGTTTTTGATCTGGTTTTTATCGATGCTGGCAAAACAAGTTATGATGCTTATTTTGAAAGTGTACTTGCAAAAACGAGGCCAGGCAGTATTATCCTTTCCGACAATGTCCTTTGGTCCGGCAAGGTCATCGAACCCTTGCAACCCAATGACAAAGCCACCAAGGTACTCATTGATTACAACAAAAAACTAAAGGAAGACCCTAGGGTGGAAACGGTATTACTCCCTATAAGGGACGGGTTGACGCTAAGTAGGGTATTATAAATCTTTGGTACAACCTATAAAACAAAAAGGCAGAAAGTGTTCCTACCATAGCACCGACCAAGATATCCACGGGATAATGGACCCCAACATAAATCCTACTGAAGGTGAACATGAGTGGCCATAGATAAAATAGCCATGCCCATTTGAATTTTTGTCTTAGAAAAAGAAAGACCAAGGTTGTAATAGAAAAGGAGCTGGAGGCATGCCCAGAGAAAAAACTATATCCTGTGGGACTTCGTAATATTCGTATTACGGTATTTATTTCCTCGTTATTATTGGGTCTTAACCTGGCCACAAATTCCTTGGTAATATCGGTTAGACCTATTATAAAGGCCACCAACAGCATTACTGTCAATGTAATGGACAGCGCTTCCTTTTTAGGATACTTAACCCATATCAAGATAAAAAATAGAACAAATAACGGGGTCCACGTACTTATATTGGTCACTATGGACCAAAACACATCATAATCTTCAATCCCCAAACTATTTAGGTAGATAAAGATAATTTGGTCCCATTCTGCGATTTTCTCAAGCATGCACTAACTTACTTTCTCTTGATAACACCGGTTACCTCGTCAACACTATCCTTTACCTTATCGATCTCTTTCTTGATATCCTTGGTAAAGCTTGTGTCGATGCCCTGCTTATCGGCTGTTTTATAAATTTCTTGTTTAATATCTTCGGTTGCATCTTTCAGTTGTCGCATACCTTTACCCAGACCTCTAGCGATATCAGGAATTTTATCAGCACCAAATACCATTACCACAATGAACATGATAAAAAATATCTCGGCCCCGCTTATGAATAATAACACATTTGCATACATACCACAAATATAATGAGAAGTTTGGCAGCTAAATAAAAAAGCCATGCCAAATTATTTAAAATTAATTTTGTCCTTTCATGTCCAAGATCAACACATTACCCTATGGGATATCTGTTGATTTCTGACATAAAAAAAGCCCCAACTACTTTAAAAGCAATTGGGGCTATTCATATGTTACCTTTAATTATTCTCCTTTGATATTTTCTTTAAATTGATCAAAGTCTGACTTCTCATCTTTTTTAGGCCATGAGTTGTTGGTGGTATCTATATCTGCAGTTTCCGCTTTAGGATCTACCATAATGCCCACCAATTCTTTTTGTGTAGCCATTACCCTTTTCACCTCTTTATCACTTTTTCTCCAAATTTCCGGAGGGTAAGTAATATTTTCCTTGGAACCGTCCGCATAGGTATACTCTACGATCAATGGCATTGGCAACCCACCCGGTTTGTCAAAAGTGATCTCATAAAAGTACTTTGGCTCTTTAACAGCACCTCTTTCAACGGCTGTCATATTATCCATCATATATTCATTTAGGGTCTTGGAGTTTTCTGAAGGTGCTTTTCCCTTAAGGTCTGCATTAAAGTCCTCACTGTCCTCTTCGGCCAAATACACCAACGGTGGCAAATCGGCTTCCGTAACATTTCTTTCGGCCATGTACTCCTGCATCTTCTTGGTTGGCTTATTGGAAACAAAATATTTTTTAACTTCCTTCACTCCTATATCCACATAATCAGTTGTATAGAACCATCCTCTCCAGAACCAATCCAAATCTACCGCGGAAGCATCTTCCATGGTACGGAAGAAATCTTCTGGGGTAGGATGTTTGAACATCCAACGGTGGGAGTATGTTTTAAAAGCATGATCGAACAGCTCCCTGCCCATTACAGTCTCTCTAAGTATATTCAAGGCTGTCGCAGGTTTTCCATAAGCATTGTTCCCCAATTGGTATACGTTTTCTGGGTTCTCCATAATAGGAGAAATCGTACTTTGGTCCCCACTCATATATGGTACAATTTTGGATGGGTCTCCCCTTCTTGAAGGATATTTATCATTAGGTGCAATTACATCTGGAAATGCTTCCCCAAACTCTTGTTCGGCCATATATTGCATAAAGGTATCCAATCCTTCATCCATCCATCCCCATTGGCGCTCATCGGAATTTACGATCATTGGGAAAAAGTTATGTCCTACTTCGTGGATGATCACACTTATCATTCCGTATTTCACACGATCGGATATGTTTCCATTTTCATCAGGTCTTCCATAGTTCCAGCAGATCATAGGATATTCCATTCCTTGATTTTTGGCATGAACAGAAATCGCTTTATGATATGGGTAATCAAAGGTGTGGGCAGAATAAGATCTTAATGTATGGGCAACTGCTTTCGTAGAAAGATCTTCCCATAGCGGATTCCCTTCTTTTGGATACATAGATACCGCCATAACATCCCTTGCACCAAATTTAACCGCCTGCATGTCCCAAATAAACTTACGGGAAGTGGCAAAGGCAAAATCCCTAACGTTCTGGGCTTTTAATTTCCATGTCTTGGTCTTATCAGAGAAGCCCTTTTCTGCAGCCTCTGCTTCCCCTTGGGTCACAATGATCACCGGCTTATCATATGATTTTTTTGCTTTTTCAAAACGGTCCATCATCGTTTTGGTGAAGACCTCTTTTCTATTTTGAAGCTCTCCCGTACCATCTAAGATATGGTCTGCTGGAACGGTAATATTCACCTCATAATCCCCAAAAGTCAAGGCAAACTCTCCACTGCCCCAAAATTGATGGTTCTGCCATCCTTCTATATCGCTGTAAACAGCCATTCTAGGAAAGAATTGGGCAATCACATAGGCTCTATTCCCATCTTCAGGGAAATACTCATATCCAGATCTTGCTCTACTTACCGTATGGTCAGGAATATTGTACCACCATTTTATAGAAAATGAAATTTGGGCCTTACTCTTCAATGATTGCGGTAGGTCTACACGCATCATGGTTTGGTTAATGGTATATGGCAAATCTTTTCCAGAGGCATCCTTAACATATTCAATGTTAAAACCTCCATCAAAATTTTCTGTCATGTACTTTTGAACAAAACCAGAAGTAGGCTCTGCCAAAGGCACTCCATCTCCATCTTTTAATAGTGATTTGGAATCCTTGGTCCTCACATTTTGATCCAACTGAAGCCAAAGATATTCTAAGTCGTCAGGAGAATTGTTGATATAGGTTATGGTTTCCGTACCGTAGATTTTGGTGTTTTTGTCATCCAACAAAATATCCATCTTATAATTGGCCTGCTGCTGGTAATAATCAGGTCCCGGAGCACCGGATGCAGACCTATAGGTATTGGGAGTGGCAAACTCCTGATTCATTTGCCTAAATTTACTTTGGGCGGTATGCCCTTGTTCACGTTCTGTCTTTACTTCTTCCTGGGCAGTAACAATAGCTGCAAACAAAAATAATAGGGAGGCAAAACAATACTTTAATTTGTTCATTTTCTAAATAATAGTTAGTGGCGGGAAATTACATTTTTTTTAAGAAATCGATTGAAGAAGTTATAATTTTAACATTCCTTTATTACTATCCTTCATCAACACAAAGCTCTTCTTTTTGCCATTCATTTTAAAATGCAACACATTTTGTTGCTCCTCGTACATATCGGTAAGAACCTCATTTTGTATTTCAATGGTCCTTATTTTTGATAATTTAATCTTTGGCACTTCCAGATAACAGACCATGACATCATTGTCATATTTCTTGCCCAAAAATTTGTATGCTACCAGCTTACCGTCTACCCTGATGAGCAGTTTGGACCTTAGGTATTTTTCGATATAGGAATCGGCCATTTCCGACTCTAGAGGTGTGGAAAGGTTGGTATGTACCCCATAGCGTTCTTCCAACACATCTTCAAAATCATCAACAAAGACCCTAGAAGTAATTTGTAGGGCTTCATCCTTTTCCGAATATTGCACATTGGTAACACTCAAATAAAATTTATGCACCGTGGCAAAAGCAAACAATGGCAACAGCAACAGTACTAATCCCTTCTTTAATCCTTTCATGCTCATTTCCATTTTCTTAAACTTCTGCAATTTATGTGCCAAAGCTATTTGACCGATACTATTCCAGGTCGTTATTTTCCCTGTACACCAGACTTTTCTTTCTAAAAAAACTCCAGATTTTTAATCTATCATGGGTGTCTACTAGACCACTAAAGGCCTTATCCGCTTCACAGAAATACATGAAATCATCTATTTTGGCTATTGGGATTCTTAAATCCCGAGTATAGAGAGAATCAGGATAAAAGGCTCGAACCCGCTCTGTTCTAGCATATTTTTCTTCAATTTCGAAACGTTTTTTCAACATTTTGGTGCGTCCCGTGATGGCATTTATAAGCGGATCAAAACTCATTAAAGGGTTGGCTGTAGCAGCAAAAAGTTCCCTTTCTGTCTTAGATAACATTTTTACATAGGCATTGGGCAGCCCTAAGGTAGATGCGGTTACCACGGGCTCTATTTGCAGAGATTCCAAATCTTTTGAAATATCGCCCGACAAATAAAAAGGCCTTACTACCACTTCATCCAGTTCTGTTAGTGCATCTTCCATAGTTACAAAAAGGCTTTTGGCCTGTAATATGGATTGGGTAACCACCAATTCTTTCTTTTTGAATTGCACTGCAGAAAAAACCAAAGTATCGTTCAGGCTTACCGCTATTTTAAAAAAGCCTTCCATGCTGGTTATGGTGGCCCTATTTGTGGTGGTATTCATTACGTGTGTAGCGGCCACATCACCACTTTCGTTCAAAACGCGGCCTTCCAATTCCTTGGAAAAAAAAGATTGTGCTTCTACCGAAACACCTATGAAAAATAAACTTATGATAAAAACCTTACTTTTCAGTGCCCTGTTCTTTTAGATACAATTTACTGTAAGTCACAAAGAAGTCGATCAACTGAAACTCGTTGTCCTTTTTTAATAAGGACTGGGCAGGAATCCTATCATCGCAATAAATCAAGAAATTATCAATTTGATCTTGGGGCAAATTAAGATCTTCCACAAAAAAGCGATCATCGTATACTTGTCTCATTACATCGCTTAATTTCAAAGCCGGCCTTTCTACGGTCTCCTCTTTATTATTGGACTTGGTCAAGGCTTTAAAGATATTCACAAAGTTAAGTCCATTCTGCATCCCACGCTCTTGTTGGGAAAGTGCTATATTCTCTACTTCCGTGGAACGGTCAATTTCGTAATCGTATTGCTTTTTAAGTCCCTCATTCTGCATCTGGAGAAATTTCTCTTGATTTTCTGGGCTCACCACAACCTCGTCCAACTCTGTCACCTTCTCGTTTACCTCAACGACCAACCTATTGTTCTCTATCATTTCCTGCGTCACCTTCATTGGTAACATCTGGTAATTCACAGCGGTAAAGACCAGCTCGTCCCCAACCTTGACCCGTATCCCAAACTCCCCATTATCATTGGTGATGGTAGCGAATTCTGAGGTGGTATTGATCACGTTCTCATTGGGCACGTTTGAGTTCCTATATAATACCTTTCCCCTTAAAAGGGTACGGCCATCCTCTTGTGCATTTGTCACTCCGAAACCAAGTAAGAGCAAAGAAAGTATAACTATATTTTTCATAATAAAAATTTTTAAATCCCATATGGGACCTACGGATTTTAAGTCAACCGAATTTGGCCTACTTAAAGTTACGGAAAAAAAAGAATGGTGAGTGCATATATTTGCACGGTTAAAGAAAATACAAGTTGTGGTAAAAAAAAATTTATCCCCATTAAACTTTTGTTAATTTGTAATTCTTAAGTTAATCCTTTCCCATGAAAAAATTACTCTTGGCAAGTACCTCTACCCTTTTTGGCGAAAACTATTTAGCCTACCTCACCAAGGATCTGGAATTATTCTTCAAGAATGTGGACACCATAACCTTCCTCCCCTTTGCCAGACCAGGAGGGATTGCACACGATGCTTATACGGCCGTGGTAGCAAAAGCATTTGCAAAACTGAACAAAAAAGTGGTGGGACTGCACACTTATCCAAATCCTAAAGAGGGTGTAGAAAAGGCCCAAGCCATTTTTACGGGTGGGGGGAACACCTTCTTGTTGGTAAAACAACTCCATGAACAAGGACTCATGCAGTTGATCAAGGATAAAGTTGAAAAAGGCACCCCCTATATGGGTGCTAGTGCGGGGAGCAATATAGCCGGACCATCCATGCAGACCACGAATGATATGCCCATTGTATACCCACCTAGTTTTGAAACGTTGGGTTTGGTCAATTTTAATTTAAACCCACATTATTTGGATCCGAAACCAAATGGACGTCACAATGGAGAAACGAGGGAAACGCGGATCAAAGAATTCCATCAATTCAACAGTACTCCCGTTGTAGGCCTTAGGGAAGGCAACTTTCTTTGGGTAGAAAATGGAAAAACAGTATTGAAAGGAAAAGGAACTGCCCGCATTTTTGAAGCTGGAAAAGCCCCTTACGAATCCGAAAAAATTCTGTTTTAAGTCCTTTCATCCGATAAGTTATCCGTTAAACCGCTAGTACGCGTATTTTGGCTTTTTAATTTATCTAGATGGGCATATAGTCTTATTTTTGTTTTCTCTTATTTTTTAGGATAAAACCCTGTATGTAATGAAATTAAAAGTTGTCTTTCTCTTCATTGGCCTTGTATTGGGATCTTATAGCCACGCTCAAATTAAAATTGGTGACAATCCCCAAAATATAAATGCAGCCTCCGTTTTAGAACTGGAAAGCACCTCTAGGGCACTGGTCTTAACTAGGGTAAACAACACCCAAATGAACGCCATTAATCCTTTACAGGGGGCGTTGGTGTATAATACAGAGACCAAATGTGTTCATTATTACGACGGAGGCCAATGGTTGAACATTTGTGATGCCCTGACCAATTCGGTAAATATTAGTATGGTAGACAATGGGGATGGCTCTTATACGTTTACAGATGCCGTGGGCATAGAAACCATTATTACAACTACCACCAACAGTTCTTTTGAGGTTGCCAATGACAGTTTGGTGTTGACCGACAGTAATAACAACGCTTTACGTGTTGCCTTGGATTCTTTGAACAGGCATACCTACAGTACGGATGCTATAGTGAACCTCCTGCCCATTAATGACAGTACCATTGTAATCAGAAGAACGGGGAACAATTATAATTTTGAAGTTGGGGAAATTACGGGAAGAAATATTAGAGACGGAAGCATTACACGAGATGATTATGGTTCATCTTCAATAAATGGACTTGCACATATTCAGGGAGCTTCCATTGTACAAAGCAATCTAGCCACAGGATCAGTTGGAGCGGCACAAATACTTGCCAACAGTATTACATTACCAAAATTAGCGCCTGGAACAGCAATTGGACAGCTTATGCAATGGAACGGGACAAACTGGTTTTTAGTGGACCAATCTGCCCTGACCGTTACAGAAAGTGATGGGATTGTTGGAAATGAGGTCGTAAACGCTTTTGATGGAACACTAGTGCGCTTAGGGATAGGAACAACTTCCGATCCATATACTTTGGATGTTAGCCCTGGAGGTATCAATACTACGGATATTGCCCCAAATGCCATTGGAACACCTCAGCTTGCAAACAACGCTGTAACTTCAGCCATTATTTTGGATGGGGAAGTTAGAACAGCAGATATATTCAATGAGACGATACTATCCGAAGACATAGCTAATGGTACAATAGCTAATGTAGATATAGCTAATGATGCTGTAACCACCTCCAAGATAGCGGATGCCAACGTAACCGATACAAAGCTCGACAAGGCAAATATTTCACTCTCCGGTTTCGCAATTCCATTGGCAGACCTCTCCATTGGAACTTTTAAACTGACTAATGTTGCAGAACCGACAGCACCACAAGATGCAGCAACTAAAAACTACGTGGACACGGCCATCATCACTGCCGCACCCGATGGGTCGGAAACATTGGTCACACAAGGTTCGGATATCAGCGTTACGGGAACCGGTATTTCAGGTGATCCTTACATAATCAACAATACATTTACAGAAG
>JBLGAT010000110.1:0-8487 GCA_047612485.1 Psychroserpens sp. | reverse complement strand
GAGAGTGATGAATATTAGATTAATCTTAAATCTTTAAGAATGGTTACCAAATGTATGGTGGTATTGGCCTGAAACTCTTCCTTTAATTCCTTGATCCTTTTTTCAATGGAGCTCTTGCTACTTGGACTAACACCACTGGTTTTAAATCGTTGCTCTATTTCATCTTGGGTTAGGCCATTGGCCAAATCTGTAAGCAGTCGAATTTCGAAGTCGCCTAGGGTAAAGAGATTTTTTTTGGTGAAAATTCGCTCTAATTGAGGGGAAAGGTAAGAGTTGTTTTTAAAGACTTCCTTAATTGCCTCTTCTAGTTCTGTAAGACCTTTCCTGTCCTTGCAGACATAGCCGCTAATCAAACCACTTTCCCATAAAGATTTAACGGTCTGGGGATGGTCTTCAATGGAATATACGATCACTTTTAGATCTGGTTGTTCTTTTTTCAGGGCAGCGATAAGTTCTTGGCCAGAGGTGATTTTTTCATCTCTATGGTCTTCCTTAAAAGAGAGGTCACAGATCAGTAGCTCATAAGGCTCGTTATTCTGCAAGGCTCTTTTAGCTTTTAAAAAAGCCTCGTCACAATAAGCAACGTGATTCATCTCGTTGACCTCAAGCTTTTGCAATAGAGATATCACGCCTATATTGATGCTATCTATATCCTCTGCTACCATTACTTTGTTATACATAAACCGCTTTTTAACTTGGGATTTTTATTTCGGCAGTAAAACCTTTGCCTACCTCAGTTTCAAATGTAAAACTTCCATCAATGCCTTGAATACGGTTTTCCACATTTCCCAATCCATTTCCTAATTTAAAGCTGGCAGGAGCTCCTTTACCATTATCACTGTAGGTCACAAAAACAATCTTCTTTTCTTTTTTAAAAGTTATAGCAACAATCGTAGCTTGGCTGTGTTTTTTCATGTTGGTCATAAGTTCTTGAAGTACACGGTGCAGCACCACCTTCTTTTCATTGGTTAGTTTGTTCCAATCCAGATCGTTCAATCCCTGAATAAATATTTTGGTGCTACTGGGAGTATAGCTTCCTATCATGGTAGAGAGTTCCTCCGGATAGTCTTTCCCTGTTTTAATGGTATTGGTTTCTTTTGAAATGTCTCTAGTACGGAGGTATATGTTTTCAAGCTTGTCGAGCACAGTAATATTACCTTGGGCATTTTCTAATTGGATCATGACATTGTAAACATCGTTGGCAAGTTCATCATGTACTTTTTTGGAGATCCTAGTTTCGGTCTTATAGCTTTCCAAGGATTTTTCCCTCTTATGTTTAAATCTGATGATGAAAAATGAAAATATAGAGGCCATGGAAACTAAAAGGAAGCTGAATAAGTAGATAATTTTATGTCTTTCCTTTTCCGCCGTTTCTGCTTTTAATAGCAAAATATTATTACTTAGGAGATCATTATCATATTTGGTAACTGCATAGATGCGCCTGATATTTTGCGTGGTCTCTTCTAATTTTTTCCTGGTTTTTGAATAGACCGTGGCATCAGCCGTTGCATTTTTACCGAGTGCGTTTTTTAGATCTATAACATACTCCAAGGCTTCCAAAATTGCGACTTCATTGTTGCGTAGGGAGGCATTTTTATAGGCTGCTTCAGCGTATTGCAGGGCCAATTCTTTATCCTTACTGTTGTACAATTGAGTCAAATGAATATTACTGGCAATGAGTCCGGAAATATCGTTGTTTTGGTTTCGAATGGACAACGCTTCCAACATTAGTTTTTCGCCAGTTTCTTCGTTGGGATTCAGCATCCAATGGGCGTAACCTAAATTGGCCAGAATACGAGCATATTCATTTTTGTTGCTAATAGGAACGTTAGCCAATAGAGTCTCATATAAGGAGATGGCTTCTTGTAGTTTGTTATATTTTACAAGGATATTGGCCTTGGTATTTATAAAAATGTTTAGATTATTATCAGGTATGACATTGGAGTGCGACATTGCCATATTCACTGCTTTTTCATTCCATTCCAAGGCCTCTTTATAGTCATTTAGTTCTTTGGAACAGACAGAGATTACATGATAAAGAGCAGAGATCAAAAAGTATTCTTGGCTTTTATCTATATAGTTTAACGCATCCACAGCGGTAATTTTTGCTCCTATATAGTCTCCCAAACCTTTTTGAATATTGGACATGGAGTTTAAAACGTCAGCTGTAGCACTACTGTCCTTTAACCGAACGTTTATTTTAAAGGCATCATTGTAATTATCGTATGCAATATCCAACTGGTTTAACTTGGAATAATAATAGCCCAATCTATAACGGGCATTGGCCATTAGGATACTGTCCGCATGAATCTTTGAAAGCTTAAGCATTTTGTTGGAATAGGCAACTGCACTATCAAATTCCCGTTGTGTTGCAAAATCATTTGTTTTCTCTTTGATAGCTTTCACCATCAAAGTGTCCAAACGGCCATTTATTGGATTAGATTCTTGGGCATTGGCAGAATTAATAAATGTACCAATCAGAAAAATGGGTAGAACTAAAAAGAGGGATGAGATCTGGAAATGCTTCATCCCTCAAAAGTATAAAAATGGATTAATAGATGTAGAATAAATCCTTCATTATATTAACCCTTTGGAGGAGATACAACTTCTCCATCGTCACCTTCTGTAGATTGTTCCATATACGTTTCGTCGGTCTCAGTAAGTGAATCGGTTGTGCAAGAAAAAAGGGTTGCGTTGGCTAGTGCTAACATGGATAATAAAACTATTTTTTTCATAGTTATTTGAATTTAAAATTGAACAATAGGATTGCTGTCCGGAGTTATCCGAATACCTTTTGGGTTACAGCAACCCGCGAGGGTTGGGAGTACTCCTATTTTTGGGAAGTAGAAATCCTATGCGGCAGCTCGTAGCTACTTCCCGGTGGCTATTAGCCCACCGCATAATGGATTTCAGAAGTGATTGATGTTGTACAAAGCTTCAATTGCATGTTGAGGCGTTCATCAATCACAGGTCAAAGAAACTAGGAAGAAGTTGTAGGTCATGGAGAACCCATGGAAAAGACTTTCCGGAAATTTTATTCCATGGAATTTCCATTATAATCGTTAGTTTTATGACGAATAAAACCGAAGGTACATGTCAAAAGAAGTTCTTTTAAGAGCGTTTAAAAAAGCCGGAGAGGAAATCGGATCTTCAAAAAAAACGCACTTATCCACCCATATATCAGAAATGCTTTTAGAGGATTTCAAGTATACAGTGAGTGAACGAAGCCTTCGAGATTATTATACCAATTATCTTAACGGTACAATCGCAACCCAAGAAGATCTTAAACCTAAATTGATAGAATGTCTATGCAAGTATTTGGGGTATAGCAATTATGCGGAGTTTGTAAGGGAAAACCCAAATGAAGGAGATTTAAAAGACAAAAGTCCAGTTACTTCCAAAGTCAAAAAAAACTTTAAAACTAAATTCGGAAAGATTGGAGCCATTGCCGCAGTACCGTTGTTGCTATTGACAGGAGCCGTCGGGTATAATGGATTTGTGGCAGAGGAAGAGAATTGTATGATTTGGGTAAAAGACCATTTCGAAAGTACAATTTGTACTGGAAGTGAATTTGAACGGTCTTTAGAAAAAATGACTAGAGAGAAAATGAAGAAAGTGGTTGTTTTTGATACTATTGACAGAGGGGATAATTTATGGTATGATAAGTCGGACAATGAACTGGAATTTTTCACTTCTCCAGGTATTCATCCTACCAATGGAAAAACCCTTAAGCCTGTTACCACATATATTTATCAGAAATATATTGCTAAGGAAAAAGGGTTAGAATAGATGGTAAATATAATATGACCCTAAACTCACGATTTTAAGCTCCTAACAAAGCTGGAATCATACAGAAAAAAAAAGCACTTCGAAAACTACCAAAAACCATATACTAGCCGTAATTAGAGCTCCAACTTTTATCAATAGAAAGGTGAAATGTCCATTAAATGAGCATTTATATCTCTTCTAAGTTCTTCTCCATCAACATTATCAACAGTCCTCCCTTCAAATTCCATTTATTTCCTTCCCATTTGTAATCAAACAAACACAATTCAATTCAAACATAATTTTATTCACAAAGTATTGATTATCAATATTTTAAATTAATTAATCTGTATTTTTTCAGTAACAAAATTGGTCAACCATTAAAACCATTTTATTATGAAAAAATCTTTCTATCTCAGTTTACTTTTCTCTTTTATTTCTACTGCTATTCTTGCGCAGATTGGTGGCATTGAAGATTCGGTCAATGATGTCTCAAATACTATAAGAACCATTTTTCCCATCATCTTGGGGGTTATTTTCCTTATTGGATTTCTGTTCAATGCGGGGCATTTCTTCGGAGAAAACGCAGATCTCAAAAAGGGCATTACAAGGGTACTGGTCTTTGTCCTTATTGCCGGGGCGGTCGTTGGCATCTTCACCTATCTTATAGGAATCGTGGTCTGATGAAACGGTTCGAGACATATAAGAACATTAGAAAAAGGGCATTGATCTGGGGCTTGCCCCTATCCCTCTTCGCCTTGCAGATGCTTTCCATCCTAGGCTCATTACTGGTCATTATCTTTTCCTTTAGCCTATTAGTCATACTTGGAACCATATGCGCTAACTCCTGTTTGTATGTGGTTTTTACCAGATTGACCAACCAACCCCAACTCCTGCATTACCAAAAGGTATTTCCAAAGAACATCAGTAATAAACAAATAAGTCCCTTGTGTTATGAATAAGCTGAACATGGGTACAAGACATCCAATCATGGATCTCCAGGGCAATGCCATTTTTGCCGGCAATGGAAATGTGGTACTAGGGTATACGCTTAAACTACCCGAAGTACATTCTCTTTCCTCGACCGATTTTGATGAGTTGCATAGTACCTGGTTCCAGGCCTTCAAGTCCCTGCCTGTGGGAACGGTCATCCATAAACAAGATGTCTATTTAAAGAAATCCTATTCAGCGGATAAATTACCCAAGAACACCTTCCTATCAAAGGCCACCCAACACTATTTTAAAGATCGTGACTCTTTGGACCATCAGAGCTATCTCTTCTTCATCCTTACCAAGAACAGGGCATTGAACAATGCCAAATATGTGAATCCCTTCCAAAAGGTTTCCCATTCCATTCCTGAATCCTTGGATGAATCTATATCCCGTTTTAAAACCGTGGTCAATGATGCGGCGTCCTTTATCAATAACAGCAGAAAGATCGTCTTGAAGCCACTTTTGGAATCTGAAATACTAGGTCTTACCAATAATTACTTCAACGGCTATAATGAAGGTTTTTATACCGATATCATGCTGGATAAATCCAATATTGCCATTGGGGAGCACTTTTTTGATGTCTTGGCGGTAAACAGTGAAAGCTGTTTTGGGGAAAGTGTGCAGAGCAGCAAGACCAATGAACGTTTCACTTCCGATGATTTTGTGTTCCATCAGGGATATATCGATGGGCTGGGATTGACCTTGAAAGAGAACCATATTGTCAACCAGATCATCTATCTGGACGACAAACAGAAATGGCGAAAGCTGCTGGACAAGAAAATTGAGGAACTGCAGAAGAGCTCCAATTTTGGCTCCCAGAACAAAGTGGTGTTGGAGAAAATCCAGCACATCCAGGATCAGATCAATGCAGACGATAGCTCTCGGATCATCCGTGGCCATTTGAACATCATCTACTGGTCGGACAAAGAAACTGACCTCAAACGGATATCATCGACTATAAAAGCGGAATTCAAAGCCTTGGATATCGTTCCCTATTATCCCAGAGGGGAAGAACGAAAGAACTATTTTTTGAATAGCTATTGTTGCTTCTCCTCCAATTTTTCCAATGAAGATCTATATGTTACCGATCTGAAGCACAGCCTTTGTCTGTTTCTCAACAATACCAATTACCGATCTGATGAGACGGGAATCATTTTCAATGATAGGGAGAATAATATACCCGTGCTAAAAGATGTATGGGATGAGCATAAGAAACGGATCAAGGCCCGCAACTTTGCCATCTTCGCTCCTACCGGAGAAGGAAAATCTTTTCTCGCCAACAATATTCTGAGGCAATATTATGAGAATGGGATTCGGTTGGTAATCATCGATCTTGGGGGGTCCTATACCAAGTTTGCCAATTTGTATCCCGACCAATATGCGGTATTAAGATACGAGAGCGGCAAAAACCTGGGCATCAATCCCTTTTACATCTCCAACAAAGAGGATCTTACCCCCGAGCGCTTAGAAGATCTTTCCGTATTCCTGTTTGAACTATTGGCCAGTGAGCTAAAGGTGACCAAGGCCCAAACCGTATCGCTCAAGAAGATACTCTTGCACTACTATCAAAAAGTGCCCAAGGACCATTCTTTGCAAAGTTTTTATGACTTTATAGATAGCCATAGGGAACACCTTCTTGGGGATCTTAAAATACATCCCGATTATTTTAACATCACCAACTTCCTGCACATCCTATCCGAATATGTAGGCAATGGAATCTATAGCTTCTTGTTCGAACAGAAGGAAGATCAGACCTATAAAATCGAGGACAAGCGGTTGATCATTTTTGAGCTGGATGAAGTAAAGGACAACAAAGAGATCTTGTCCGTTATGCTGAAATTAATCAAATCGGCCATCCAAAGGACCATCTGGAAGAACAGGGCAGAAAAGGGCATCATCCTTTTTGATGAATTTGCCAAACAATTAAAATTTGACAATGTGCTGGAAAGTGTGGAATTCTATTATCAGGCCATCCGAAAACAAAATGGGGCCATAGGTATCATCCTACAATCCGTCAACCAATTGCCCAACAATTCCACTTCTGCCAGCATTTTAGAGAACACTCAGGTCATTTACAGCCTGAACAATGAAAAGGGCTATGATGCCCTTAAAGAGCGGTTGAACCTATCCAGTCATGATCTGAACCAACTTAGATCCATCAAAAACAATCTGACCGGAGAGCGAAAGTATACCGAGGTCTTCATCAAGATAGGCAAAGAAAGCAACATCTTCCGTTTGGAAGTACCCCCTGAGGTCTATGCCGCCTATCTCACCGATGGCCCAGAAAACGCGGTCATAATGGCCCTTTATAATAAATATGGCTGTATGGAAAAGGCAATTACTGCATATGTACAGCGAATAAACAATCTAAAATCAACTTCATGAACCTAAAAATCATAGTAATCTCAGCATTATTCACCCTGATAACAAATAGCCATAGTGCGGCCCAGGGGATGCCTGTATATGACAACACCAACTTCATCTCCTTGGCTAAGTCCTTGTTGGAGTCGGCAAAGCAGACCTCCGAGCTTTTAAAGACCGTGGAGTTCCTGAAAGAACAGAAGGAGAATATCCAAAAAGTCAACGATGTCCTTAAGCAATTGAAGGCCGTCAGGGAAATGGCAAATAACAACCAACGGTTGTTAGATATTGTCCAAAACGATCTCAGGGAACTCCTGAATTCCCCATATATAAAGCCACATGAGATCAATAAGGTATCCGATTCCTTTAATGCTATTATTGAAAACTCCCTGGAGGATCTTGATTTTATAGACCAGGTCCTTTCCAGTGACTACCTAAAGATGACGGATGCCGAAAGAGCGACGATTTTAAAGGAAAAGGAATTGAAATCCAAGGAAATGGTTGTGGAGATAGAGCAGAAGACCCGCCGCTATCGAGAAATCATCTCTTTTCGGGAAATGCAGGACAGGATCAATAATCGGAAAATCAATTATTAATGATGGAGTCGGCCATTATTTTGGGGATGGGATTGGAATATGTTGACACTGTTTTCCAAACCATTAAGGGTAGTGAGTTTTCACAGTACGCCATTGGGGGAATGAAAGCTCTGGCCGTGCTCTTCTTTCTGATCAATATTCTAAAAAAATACAATGAAGGGGTGGTCAATAAATACGGGTACACCTGGGGCTTAAGTCCAGAAGAACTGGCAAAGAACTTTGCCGTTGTCATTCTGGTCATCTTCTCCACCCAAGTGTTGGGAGTATTTGATGGGATTTTGGTTGCCATTGAATCCCAATATAGGGATACTGCCCCTGCCCTGATGCCCTTGCAGCTCCAGGATATAGATCTGGAACAAGAGGTCGGTGCATTAGAAGCAGCGAAAAAAGCAATGGCCCTTTTGTACGAGGCATTGGTCACTCCCCTATTCGGCCTGAAAATATTCGCCTTTATTATAGGCCTGTTCCTATGGTTATTGGATCTTTTCATCTATCCCCTTTTCTTGGCGGAACGTTATTTCCTATTGGGGATCATGCAGGCCTTTTTCCCTTTGATCATCAGTCTGGCGGTTTTCGAAAAATTCAGGAGCATGGCCTATACCTTTTTCAAGCTATATGCTGCTGTGTATATGGTTGTCCCTGCCTTTTTTTTGGTCAATGTCTTTGTCAATACCCTCTATACCGAGATCAATACTAATTTTTGGTCCGATCTGTTGGGCACTGATTTTGGAAGCACTGCCTTTGCCCCCTTGGTACAGTTGGGTAGCATTGG
>JBLGAT010000109.1:0-8519 GCA_047612485.1 Psychroserpens sp. | reverse complement strand
ATCCTTCAAATACCAATGCCAATTGATTGACCAGGGCCTCGTTTTTCAGGAAGGTGTACTTATCCTCTTTTAGATCAACACCGATCAAGGCTTTCAACTGCACAGGATTCTTGTTCAAATAATTGGTGCTGTCCATTTCAAAGGAAACCAAGGCGGTGGTCTGCGTATCCAATTCGGATTTCTCCAAGGAGAGGTCCCCTGTTCCACTATGGTTCATTTCTGAAATCTCCAAACGCATATTGGATGCCAAATCATGGTAAACAACATTGGAGTTCAATATCTCATATTCCTGAAGTGTAAGTAAAAAATTGGAATCGGCCTCTTTGTTGTCCCCACCTTTGTCCAATGCGATATCATAGTTGGCATTTTCCGCCATATCGTATTTTATGTTCAATTGCGCGCCATCTACCTTAAGATAGGTGAGCTCTATGGGCTCATTGGCATCCTTGAACAATTCCATGACGGACATTTTCAATTGCACCTCTTTGGAAGCAAACAGGGTGTCTCCTTCAAACGGAGCCTTGTTTACCAAGGAAATGTCCTCCAAGGTAACTGTGGCGTTGGGAAAACTGCTAAAAAGGCTCAAATCTGCATCTGCAAAATCAAATGTTGCATTGATACTTGTATTTACCTTTTCCTTGATCAATTTTGTTATTTTTCCCTTTAGAAAAAAAGGTGCTGCAATAAGGGATCCTATTAGAATCACCAAAACCAATCCCGTAATCTTTATTATTTTCTTTTTCATAAATACCTATGAGTTATGCTTTTTAAATTGCAGAGGAACAACCTCCAAGGTGATTTGTTTTTACTTCCAATGGTAACAAATAGAATTGAAATTTATTATACTTCCAAATCTATTTCCTGTCCCACTTCCAGTTTAAATCGTTTTCTGAATATATATACGAAGAAATAGAGAAAAGGAGTGTCTATAAATGCTATTAATATCTTAAAAATAAATCCGCTCACCACCAGACCATAAAACATGCTCCAAGGGATGACCTTAAAAATACACAGCAGGCTAACCACGGTGAAGGTATCTATGAACTGGGAGGCAAATGTTGAAAAATTATTTCGCAACCAAAGCATTTTCCCCTTGGTCATGCGTTTCCAAAAATGGTAGATGGCAATATCCACATATTGGGCAAATAAATAGGCGATCATGGAGGCCAGCACGGCTATAGGTGACAATGCAAAAACCTTGCTAAAAACAGCGTCATTTACCGGGGAGGCGTCCACGGCCGGAGCAACATTGGCCAAGTACACGATTCCCATAGAAAAGAAAGAGGCGAAAATTCCTGCCGTGACGATCTGATTGGCTTTTTTGGCCCCATAGATTTCGGAAATAAGATCTGTGATCAAGAACGTTAAGGGATAAGGCAAAATACCTACGGACACTATAAATAAAGGCGCACCAAAAACCGTGGTATCCTCTCCAAAAGGCATCCAATAAAAGAATTTTTGAAAAATCAGGTTTGAGACCACCAAGGAGGTGATAAAAAGCGCACCCAAATACAAGTATATGGTATGCGCAAATTTCTTATCCCTATAGGTCATACTTACTTGATGTTAAGCACAAAGGGCATTCTGGCCTGAACTCCCTTTTGCTCCATAGCCGATTTCATTTGTTGCAAAATGGAATAGATCTCTGTACCCACTTCTTCTTGGATAAATGCCTGTTTGGCCTTGGTACTACTACCACCCAGATCTTCCATCAACTTTTCGAAACCAGTCTTATATTTAGGGAAATTTTTAATCCCATACGAGGTTAGCCCTACCATGGAGGCGGCTTCATTAATAGCCTCTTCCAAACCGCCAAGCTCATCAACTAGGCCAAGTCTTTTGGCATCTACACCGCTCCAGACACGGCCTTGTGCCAAACTATCGGCACTGGCAACGGATATATTTCTTCCTTGGGATACTCTTGAAAGAAAGGTGTTATAAGTAGACTCCACACCTTCCTGTATCCTTGATCTAAAGGAATCGCTCATCGGCTCGAAAAGAGAATAGTCCACAGAATTTTTATTGGTTCCCACCTGTTCTGCATTGATACCAATATCGCCAGCCAATTCGGTCATATTGGGCACTACCCCAAATACCCCAATAGATCCTGTAATTGTTGTCGGCTCTGCAAAAATCTTATCCGCACCCACTGCAATGTAATATCCGCCCGAAGCAGCAACATCCCCCATGGAAACTACCACAGGCTTTATTTCTTTGGTCAGTTCCACTTCCCTCCAAATAATATCAGAGGTAAGGGCACTACCCCCTGGGGAATTCACCCTTAGCACAATGGCTTTGACCGACTTATCTTCCCTGGCTTTGATAAGGGCTTCATTGATGATATCAGCACCTATAACATTTGGTCCTCCCTCTCCGTAAATGATCTCCCCTTGGGCATAGATGACGGCAATTTTGTCAGCCCCAGTGTTCAGCTTCTTTTTCTTGGCATATTTTACATAATCCTTAAGGCCCACATAATTCAAATTATTAGTGTCCTCAATTCCAACTACCTCCTTTAACCTGGATTCATATTGGTCATAAAAAAGGATGTCATCAATCAGGCCGGACGCCTTGGCATATTCGGGAGTTCTCCCCCCTAAGGTATCGGCAATAATATTTAGATTTTCAGTGCTTATATTTCTTCCTTCGGAAATGTCTCCTACCATGGACGTCCATAAAGACCCGATCAATTCCTTGATCTGCGTTCTATTGGCATCACTCATTTCATTGGAAAGAAAGGGCTCAACCGCACTTTTGTACTTCCCATGACGAATCACTTCCATTTTTATCCCTGTTTTATCCTGTAGGTCTTTAAAGAACAAAACTTCCGAAGACAGGCCTTTAAAGTCCATGGCCCCAACAGGGTTTAAATAGATACCATCGGCAACGCTGGACAAATAATAGTCCTTTTGCATATAAAAATCCCCGTAGGAATACACAAATTTCTCGCTTTCCTTAAAATCTTTAAGGGCATTCCGAATAGCTTGCGTCTGGGACATTCCTGCCATGATATAATTGTTGTTTATGCTGATGCCTTTAATATTATCATCTTCCTTGGCAACTTTTATGGCATGTAAAATTTCATCCAGCCCCTGTGACCTATCAAAAAGACCCCCAAAAGGATCAGCATCTGAATTTCCCACAAAGTCACTTATAGGATCTTCCATATGCAATTCCAAGATTGAATTTTTCTTTATGCTCACACTATCCTCGGCCCCGCCAATGAGGCTGCCAAGAATTACGAACATTACAAACAGGATCCCAAATGCGAATAAGGTTCCCAAAATTGAGGCCAAAAAGTTTCTTAGAAAATTCATTAAAGTCGAAATTAAATTTGCGTTTCAAAGATAGGCATTGTAATTGTTATGCATTCACAAGGCACTACCTATATAGTCGCAAACTGATAAAAATTGTTACAAATATTTATTTCAATTGTTTTATGGATAATTCTAATTTAAGTCGGTTACTTTTATTTATTTTGCTTTCCCAATTATGAATAATTCCAAGACCACATATCTTTCTTTAGGGAGCAACCTAGGCAATAAGTTAAACAACTTACAGGAGGCTGTGTTCGCTATTCAAAAAAAAGCAGGTTTTATTACTGGACTCTCAGCTGTTTATCAAACCCCTGCTTTGGGCTTTGAGGGTGCGGACTTCCTCAATGCATGTCTGTCGCTCCAAACATTTTTGTCCCCGGAACAACTGTTGGAAGTCATCTTGGAAGTGGAAACATCATTGGGAAGAAAACGCGGCAATGAGGTGGGCTACCAACCTAGAACAATAGATATTGATATTTTGTATTATGAGCTTGAAGTGATCCATACCGAGAATTTAGTGATCCCACATCCTAATCTCCATAAAAGGCGTTTTGTCTTAAGGCCCTTGTCGGATATTGCGCCTCAATTTTATCATCCCATCATAAATAAAGACACCCGAAATCTATTACAGGAATGTCCAGATAAAAGTGTCCTGGGAAAAACCCAACTTAAATTGTACAAAAGCAAAGAAGATCTTTTTTCCAAACTTCAATTTATCACGATTGAAGGAAATATTGGAGCTGGTAAAACCACCTTGGCCAATATGATCGCAGATGATTTTAATGCCAAACTGGTTTTGGAGCGATTTGCGGACAACCCGTTTCTGCCCAAATTTTACGAGGACCAATCCCGATATGCCTTTCCTTTGGAGATGTCGTTCCTTGCCGATAGGTATCAACAATTTACGGACGACACTTCACAATTTGACCTGTTTAAAAACTTCATGATCAGCGATTACGATATTTACAAATCCTTGATTTTTGCAAACATTACCCTTCAAAAGGAGGAGTTTTCTTTATACAGAAAGGTCTTTACATTTATGCATAAAGAGATAAAGAAGCCGGATATTTTCATTTACCTATACCAAAATTCAGAGCGATTGTTATCCAATATCAAAAAAAGAGGGCGTGATTACGAACAGAACATTTCCGCCGATTATTTGGATAAAATCAATAGGGGGTATCTCGATTTTATAAAAAGCACCCCAGAGCGCAAGAGCCTGATTATAGACGTAAGCAAGCTCGACTTTGTACAAAACCAGAAGGATTACGAATATATCTTGGATGAAATACAAAAATTCACCGTCTCCCTACCCTAGGAAGGTTATTTTCACCCGATTATTGTATAAATCAATGAGATTTATTTAATTGCAGTGCTTAATCAAGCGAAACTAACTAACTCAAGCTTTATTCCGGGGCCCAACTTTACGGTTGGGCCTTTTTATTTACCGATGGATTTGGTTGCCTGTTTTAATTTTGACCAGAGGTCCCAAACCACTACTCCGGCACTGACCGAAATATTCAGGGAGTGCTTGGTACCGTACTGTGGTATTTCAATTACTTTATCGCAGGCAGTCACCACCTCCTGGGCCACCCCTTTTACCTCATTTCCAAATACCAACACCTGTCTTTTATTCGTGTCCAATTGATAGTCGTTGAGCATGATGGCATTTTCCGCTTGTTCTACGGCTATGGTTTCGTGCCCCAAACCTTTAAATTCCTCCACCAATTCCAACGTATTCTTTCTGTATTCCCAAGCTACACTATCCGTAGCCCCCAAGGCCGTTTTATGGATATCTTTATGTGGTGGAGTGGCCGTTATACCACACAGGTATATTTTCTCAATCAAAAAAGCATCTGCGGTCCTGAAAACGGAACCTATATTATTAAGGCTTCTGACGTTGTCCAAGACAATGATTATAGGGGTCTTTTCCGCCTCTTTAAATCCGTTGAGATCCAATCTGTTCAGCTCGCTATTCTCCAATTTTCGCATGTGCACTATTTAGTATCTTCATTTTTACTTCCACAGGGAACCCTAAAGGCCTAATGGGCCAAAAGTTATCCCCAAAATATCAACAATGGTTTGTCAACCCTAAAGAAAATGGTACTTTCGTTCCTATAAGATTCCTGCAAAAATAAGTTAATAAAATCGCTTTGGCCAATTCTAAAAAAACAAAAAAGGTAACTCCTTTAATGCAACAGTACAACACCATCAAGACCAAATATCCTGATGCGTTATTATTGTTCCGTGTAGGCGATTTTTACGAAACCTTTGGAGAGGATGCCGTAAAGGCCTCCAAAATATTGGGGATTGTCCTTACCCATAGAAATAATGGGGGTGACAGGACTGAATTGGCAGGATTTCCCCATCATTCCTTAAACACGTATTTACCAAAATTGGTGAAGGCCGGGCAACGGGTAGCGATCTGCGACCAATTGGAAGATCCAAAACTGACCAAGACCATTGTTAAAAGGGGGGTCACAGAATTGGTCACCCCTGGCGTGGCATTTAATGATGACATCCTGAATGCCAAGGACAATAATTTTTTGTGTGCCGTCCATTTTGGCAGAAAGACCATAGGAATCTCTTTTTTGGATATTTCCACCGGGGAGTTCCTAACCTCTGAGGGCACGGAGGAGCAAATCGATAAATTGCTCCAAAATTTTTCCCCTAACGAAGTTTTGGTTTCAAAAGCCAATAAAAAGGAGTTTGTGGAAGTCTTTGGAAAGCACTTCCACACCTTTTTCACGGAAGATTGGATCTTTCAAGAGGATTACGCTTTGGAGACATTGACCAATCATTTTAAGACCAACACCCTAAAAGGTTTTGGCGTAGACCATTTAACGTATGGGGTGGTAGCCTCGGGAGCCGTTTTGCACTACCTATCTGAAACGCAGCATCGCCAATTACAACATATCAATAGATTACAGCGTATAGCTGAAGAAGAATATATTTGGATGGACAGGTTCACCATCCGAAACTTGGAACTCTACCATTCCACCAATGTCAATGCAGTTACCCTATTGGATGTTATTGACAAGACCATCTCCCCTATGGGAGGCCGTTTGTTAAAAAGATGGTTGGCACTGCCCCTAAAGAATATTGAAAAGATACGACGCCGCCACCAAGTCATTTCCTATCTATATGACAACCCCGTTACCCTACAGAAATTACAGCACAACATCAAACAGATGGGGGATCTAGAGCGTTTGATCTCCAAGGTGGCCACGGGTAAAATCAGCCCTAAGGAAGTCATTCAATTGAAGAACTCCCTGGAGGCTGTTGTCCCCATAAAACAATTGACCACCAAAAGCCCCAATGAATCGGTAAAACTCATTGGCGACCAGTTGCATTCTTGTGAGCTGCTCAGGAGCAAGATCAAGGAAATGGTGAGCGAGGAGGCTCCTGTGAACATTTTAAAGGGCAGCACCATTGCCAATGGATACTCCGAGGAATTGGATGAACTAAGGGGGTTGGCATTTTCCGGGAAGGACTACCTCAACAAAATGTTGGAACGGGAAACCAAAAGCACTGGGATCACCTCCCTCAAGATAGCCTCCAACAATGTTTTTGGCTATTATATAGAGGTCCGCAATACCCATAGGGACAAGGTACCGGAGGAATGGATCCGCAAACAGACCTTGGTAAATGCAGAGCGTTACATTACCGAGGAACTAAAAGAATATGAGACTAAAATTTTGGGTGCTGAGGAACGCATTCAAAATTTAGAACAACAACTGTTCTCCCAATTGATCGTTTGGATGCAGGAATACATCTCCCCTGTACAGAACAACGCCCAGTTGATTGCTCAACTGGACTGCCTTTGTGGATTTACCCAATTGGCCAAGGACAATAAGTATGTGGCCCCATCCATGAACGATTCCACGGAATTGCTAATTAAAAATGGTCGCCACCCGGTCATTGAAAAACAATTGCCCTTGGGCGAAGCATATATTGCCAATGATGTGACCCTGAACCGCGAGGAACAGCAGATCATTATGATCACGGGACCCAACATGAGTGGCAAGTCGGCTATTTTACGCCAAACGGCACTGATTGTGCTTCTGGCTCAGATGGGAAGTTTTGTTCCAGCAGAATCGGCAGAAATCGGTTATGTGGATAAAATCTTCACCCGAGTAGGTGCCAGTGACAATATTTCTATGGGGGAATCCACTTTTATGGTAGAGATGAATGAAACAGCCTCTATCTTGAACAACCTCTCGGAACGGAGTTTGGTGCTTTTGGATGAAATTGGACGTGGGACCAGCACCTATGACGGTATTTCCATAGCCTGGGCCATATCTGAATACCTACACGAGCATCCTGCCAGGGCAAAAACGCTCTTTGCCACCCACTACCATGAGATTAATGAGATGGCGGCCACCTTTCCGAGGATAAAAAATTACAATGTATCGGTAAAAGAGCTCAAGGACAACGTCCTATTCTTGCGTAAGCTTACCCCAGGGGGCAGTGAACATAGTTTTGGTATCCATGTGGCCAAAATGGCCGGGATGCCACAACAGGTAATCCATAAGGCCAATAAGATCCTGAAGAAGTTGGAAAAATCCCATTCCAATGAGGAACTAACCGATAATCTTAAAGCAGCCCAAAATGAAATGCAGCTTAGCTTTTTTAATTTGGACGATCCGTTGTTGGCCCAGATCAAGGAGGAAATCCTTCATTTGGACATCAATACCCTTACTCCCGTGGAGGCATTGATGAAACTGAACGAAATTCAACGCTTGCTCACCAGAAAGAAAAACGCCTAGGCAGCTAGGGAATAACTCTATTTAACTGGTAATTAAGGTGTTTAGTGAAGTCTTAAGACCCTTGATAATAGGGGCTCATTTTTTTTATTTCTTTTTGCGCAAATTTCTTTGCCTTTTATAGAATTGTATTAAATTTGCATCCGCATCAGACAAAGATGTGGCCCTTTGGGCATATGTTCTTAACAATCGCGAAAATAGCTCAGTTGGTAGAGCGCCACCTTGCCAAGGTGGAGGTCGCGGGTTCGAATCCCGTTTTTCGCTCCATATTGTGATCGAAAAATTAGTGTTGATTGCAGCGCTAAAATCTATGCGACTTTGGTCGCGGGTTCTCCCGAAGTTTCGGGACCGTTTTTCGCTCCTATTAAAATCCACGTTCTACCAATGGTAGGATCGCTGCGCAAGCAGAGGCTCGAGTGGTGGAATCGGTAGACAC
>JBLGAT010000108.1:0-8613 GCA_047612485.1 Psychroserpens sp. | reverse complement strand
CGGTGTCTGTGAGGTGGCAGCATTGTCCAAATATACCAGTGGATTTCCATTTACTTCCCGATGAAGAATAGGGAAATCTTTTCGGATTTTAAGTATGTCTATCATAGCTATTTTCATAGTTACAAAGGTAAGAACTATTTGACCATATGCTGCTTAAACAAAGATCTGTATTCGTTAAAATAAACTAAAAAACGGCCCTGTAGAGGCCGTTTTTATCTTGTATTTCAATGCCTATTTTAGGCTGGTCCCAACAGACTTGAATTGTACTAAATATTTTATTTAACTTAAATGTTAGTAAAGTCAAATTTTAACAATCCCTACAAATCAAATCCTAAACCACCCTCCTCATTTCATTGGCATTGTACTTGCTGCAGTAATCCATGATCACATCTATTCCTTGTTGTGGGGTCTATAAGGTGGCGGCATTGTCCAAATAATCCGACGGCTTACCATTTACTTCCCTTCTAAGATTAGAAAATCCAACCATATTTACTAAACATTCATCATAGCACCTGTGCTGATCTCTTCTATTTCTGCGCTTCATTTAAATAGGAATTAAAGCGGTTTAGTATTTAAAATCTGAACCCAAGTCCCACTTTTATGATGCCAATTTCATCATGAAAGCGGGAACCGTCGTTTTCATTCTTATACCCAATGGAAATAAAGTCATATTGCCCCTGAACAAACCATCTATTAGTAAGGTCATAGGACAATCCTGCATTAATATTGGGGCCGCCATCAGAACCATTGGCAGTTAATTTTGTGCCACTATCGGTTAGAGTGTCATCGTAAACCAACACACTATACCCAACACCTAAAGAAGGATGTAGCTTAGGAATGGCAGGAATCTTTAAATCCACAAATAATTTTGGCTGAATAAAATAGTTTTTTAAATCTACCTCAAAGTTAGTAAAACGATCTGTTTCCCCCTTTTCCCTATAAAATCCGCCATTTACCCCCAATCCCAACCTTAGGATCTTAAAATCGGCAAAACGGTATTTTACCCCAAAATCAATTACTCCGTCAATATTAAAAGAGTTACTACTTGAAGTGATATTAACGGGATAACTGGCTTCTAAACTCCAGTTGCGGTCTTGGGCCATTGCTTTAACACTCAAGAATAAAGCGAATACACATAACAGCTTTACTTTCATTTTGTCTAGTTTTAGTTTGAATTTTTAATCCAAATAAAAGTAGAGTAAATACGCTACAACAAAACCTGAGAACTTGTTAATCTTTACCCAATATTTTACTCAGGAAATTTTACTCTTCCAAGGTGCAGTAATCCACATACTATCTATCTTAATCAAGTCATTCACTACATGGTAGAAATTAAAATTGTTTCAGGTTAATTTCCCTCCAAAGAATAATTATGCAAACTAAAAAAGGGGCACCAAGTGCCCCTTTTTTAAATAGTAATCTAAGTACTAATATGTTATAGATCGAATCCTAAATTAACCCCCAATTTATTGGCGATTAACTTATTGATCCTTGTCTTTAATTCTGGGATGCGCACACTGGCCAATACATTATTGGCGAAAGCGTACATCAACAATGCCCTTGCTTCTTTCTGAGGGATTCCCCTAGACTGTAAATAGAACAAGGCATCCTCATCCAATTGACCAATAGTACAACCGTGGGAACATTTTACGTCATCCGCAAAAATTTCCAATTGTGGCTTTGAATTAATTGTTGCCTTATCGCTCACCAAAATATTATTGTTCTTCTGAAAAGCGTTGGTCTTTTGGGCAATTTTGTTCACAATGATCTTTCCGTTGAAGACCCCTGTAGAACTGTCGCCGTATATTCCTTTGTAATCCTGATGGCTCTCACAGTTAGGCTCTATATGGTGCACCAAGGTATGGTGATCTACATGTTGCTTGTCCCCTAATATGGTTACTCCCTTCATGGTAGAATCTATATATTCTCCGTTCTGGTAGAAATTTAGGTTGTTACGTGTCAATTTTCCGCCAAAGGAGAAGGTGTGTACTTTAACAACACTCTTATCTTTCTGATCTATATAGGTATTGTCTATCAAAGAAGCGGAACTGCTGTCGTTCTGAACCTTATAATAGTCCACATTGGCATGCTTGGCTGCAAAGATCTCGGTCACCGAATTGGTGAACACCTCATTGGTAGTTAAACTCTGGTGGCGTTCTATCACCTGCAATTCTGCATTTTCCTCCGCAACAATTAAACTTCTTGGCTGTAACATCATGGCCGCTTCATTACCGGTTGAAAAATGTATAATTTCAATCGGTTTTTTGGGCGCTTTGTTCTTTGGGATGTAGATATAAGCCCCTTCTTTGCTAAAAGCCGTATTCAAGGTGGTCAATGACTCGTCCTTGGAGGCTATTTTATTAAAATACACATCGATTACCGCTTTGTAGTCCGGTTTGTTCAAGGCAGAACTCATCAAACAGATATCTAGGCCATCGTGTGTAGTCTCTGATAGATAGGAACTATAGACACCATCAATGAAAACGATCTTATAACTATCTATTTCATGTAAAAAATACTTCTTTACATCTTTATATTCTAGGGAAGTTTCCTTTTTAGGAAATACACTGAAATCTACTTTTTGCAAGCTGTTCAATGATGTATATTTCCAAGCTTCCTCTTTTTTGGTAGGAAATCCTTTAGTCTCAAAATTCTTAATGGCTTCAGAACGAATATCATGTACCGGATGGTCCACATCTATGTTGTTCTCGAATGCCATAAAGGAAGAAACCAATTTCTCTTTTAAATCCATTTTATTCAGTTTTCAGTTCTCAACTTGCTTTGGGAGATGTATCTGCCAAAAGCTGTGCTGTTCACTCCTTTTATACTGCTGTTTCTGGTTTCAACCAGTCATATCCTTTTTGTTCCAATTCCATGGCCAATTCCTTGCCCCCAGATTTTACGATCTCCCCATTGTGTAATACATGTACAAAATCTGGCACGATATAATCCAACAAACGTTGGTAGTGGGTAATAACGATCACTGCGTTATCCTTGCTCTTCAATTTGTTTACCCCATTGGCAACAATACGAAGGGCATCGATATCCAAACCTGAATCGGTTTCATCCAGGATGGCCAATTTTGGTTCCAACATGGCCATTTGGAAAATTTCGTTACGTTTTTTCTCTCCACCTGAAAATCCTTCGTTCAAGGAACGTGACAAGAATTTACGGTCGATCTCCAAAAGTTCGGATTTTTCCCGGATCAATTTCAACATCTCACTAGCAGGCATATCTTTTAGACCATTTGCTTTACGAGTTTCATTAATGGCTGTTTTCATGAAGTTGGTCACGGAAACCCCTGGAATCTCCACTGGATATTGGAAAGAAAGGAATATCCCTTTATGGGCCCTTTCTTCTGGTGACATATCTTCCATGTCCTCACCTTCCAATTCAATCGAACCTTTGGTCACTTCAAACTCTTCTTTTCCTGCAATGATCGAAGCCAATGTGCTTTTACCTGATCCGTTTGGACCCATTATGGCATGCACCTCTCCTGCCTTTACCTCTAGGTTAACCCCTTTTAGTATCTCCTTGTCTTCTACACTTGCATGTAGGTTTTTGATTTTAAGCATGTTCAATTTTTTTATATATAGTAACTTACTTTCTTCTTATGAAGGATCAGCGGTTATCCTACTGATCCTTCTAAACTGATTTCCAATAGTTTTTGTGCTTCCACAGCAAATTCCATCGGCAACTTGTTCAATACCTCTTTACTAAAACCGTTCACGATAAGGGCGATGGCTTTTTCGGTATTTATTCCCCTTTGGTTGCAATAGAAAATCTGGTCCTCCCCAATCTTACTTGTAGTGGCCTCGTGTTCTATCTGGGCTGTTTTGTTTTTAACCTCAATATATGGGAAGGTATGTGCTCCACATTCGTTCCCCATCAATAAGGAATCGCACTGTGAAAAGTTTCTGGCGTTTTCTGCCCTACTGCTCACCTGTACCAAACCTCTGTAGCTGTTCTGTGATTTCCCTGCGGAAATACCCTTGGAAATAATGGTGCTTCTGGTGTTTTTGCCCAAGTGGATCATTTTGGTTCCTGTATCCGCTTGTTGATGGTTGTTGGTTACGGCGATAGAATAAAATTCTCCGATAGAGTTATCCCCTTTCAAAATACATGAGGGATATTTCCATGTAACTGCAGAACCGGTTTCTACCTGTGTCCAAGAAATCTTAGCGTTCTTTTCGCACAGGCCTCTTTTGGTCACAAAGTTGTAAACCCCACCTTTTCCCTCTTTGTTTCCAGGGAACCAGTTTTGTACGGTAGAATATTTTATCTCGGCATCATCCATAGCAATAAGTTCTACTACGGCGGCATGTAATTGATTTTCATCTCTGGACGGCGCAGTACACCCTTCCAAATAACTTACATAACTCCCTTCGTCGGCTATTACCAAGGTTCTTTCGAACTGGCCAGTACCTGCTTGGTTGATCCTAAAGTACGTGGATAATTCCATTGGACACCTTACCCCTTTAGGGATATAGCAAAAAGACCCATCTGAAAATACCGCAGAATTCAAGGCAGCATAGTAATTATCTTTTTGTGGTACAACGGTTCCCAAATGCTTGCGCACCAATTCTGGATGTTCCCTTATAGCTTCTGAAATGGAACAGAAAATAATTCCTTTTTCACCTAAACTCTTTTTAAAGGTTGTGGCCACCGAAACCGAATCCATAACGATATCCACGGCCACTCCTGAAAGCATTTTTTGCTCATCAATGGAGATGCCCAGTTTTTTGAAGGTTTCCAATAACTCAGGATCTACCTCATCCAGACTATCATACTTGGGCTTATTATTTGGAGCCGAGTAATATGATATATTTTGGAAATCAGGTTTCGTATAATGGACATTGGCCCATTCCGGCTCTATCATTTCCTTCCAAGCACGGAAAGCTTCCAACCTCCATTCTGTCATCCATTGTGGCTCTTCTTTCTTTTTGGAAATGGCTACGACAATCTCCTCGTTAAGACCTTTTGGAAAGGTGTCCGATTCAATGTCAGTGTAAAAACCATATTCATATTCTTTGGTCTCCAGCTCCTTTTTTAATTCTTCTTCTGTATATGCCATATTAGCAACTTTACTCCCCAATAAGGGATTTTACATTTTATTCTTTTCTATAAACCCGTGTTACAATGAGAAACTCTCACCGCATCCACAGGTCCTTTGAGCGTTGGGGTTGTTAAAAACAAACCCTTTTCCGTTAAGACCGCCCGAGTATTCCAAGGTGGTCCCTACGAGGTACAAAAAACTTTTTTTGTCCACGATGATCTTCACTGCATTATCCTCAAATATTTTATCTGACTCCTCAAGTTTATTATCAAAAGTCAGATCATAGGACAATCCGCTGCAACCACCACTCTTTACGCCCACACGGACATAATCCTTTTCCGAATTATAGCCGCCTTCCGTCATTAGGGAGACCACTCTAACTTTGGCCGTTTCCGATACTTTTATCATATCTAATTGGATTTTTTACAAATATAGGGTATAAGCAGGATTTTCCGATACTTCCCAATGTTATTATTTGGATTTATTCTAAATAATTCACAAGTATAGGATTTAAATAGGGTTTTGCCAAACTTCTTAACATTAATACAAGGTGTTTAGGCATAGCCCTTTTCTATGTTTATTGAATACTTAAGAAAGTAATCATTTACAAAACCACAAAAAAACCAACAAATAGTTACAGGAACAATTTGTTGGTTTTTTACTTGGAATTCTAATTGGGCAAACTAGCCAATGTTAGTTGTCATCCCCGATCTCTTCAATTTTTTTATCAATTTCTTCATTGACTTCTTTGTCCACTTTTTCTCCAGCCTTTTCAAGGATGCCCTTATTTTCCTTCGCCTTTTTTTCTACCTCTTTTTCAATAATAATTGTTTTTTCTTTGGTCTCCCTGCAAGAAACCAATGAAAAGGCGGATAACGTTAAAATAACCAATGCAAAAATTACTTTTTTCATAGTATTACAATTTTAGAATTTGACAATGTACAATTAATGCCCGGCATCCAGGAAATTAAATTCCATTTCTGTATTAATCAGACATATCATTCTTATTTTTGCAGCATGCTTGAAAATAAAAATACAGAAAAAACATCTTTGGAATCTTTAGGGGAGTTTGGTTTGATAGACCACTTGACCAAGAACTTCATCCTTAAAAATGAATCCTCCATAAAAGGTATTGGCGATGATGCCGCAGTTTTGGACTTTAAAGAAAATAAAGCCGTCATTTCTACTGATTTGTTGATTGAAGGAGTCCATTTTGACCTCAGTTATATGCCCCTAAAACATTTGGGCTACAAGTCGGTGATGGTGAACCTCTCCGATATTTATGCGATGAACGCAAAACCAACACAGATTACCGTTTCCATGGCGGTTTCTAACCGATTTCCTTTAGAAGCCTTGGAAGAGTTTTATAGTGGCGTCGCCCGAGCTGCAGAATTATACAATGTAGATGTGGTTGGTGGGGATACCACTTCCTCCACTAAGGGCATGTTGATCAGCATCACCGCTATTGGTGAGGCAAGAGAAGAAAATATCACCTACAGAAATGGCGCAAAACCCAATGACCTATTGGTAGTTTCTGGGGATTTGGGAGCCGCCTATTGTGGGTTACAGGTCTTGGAGCGTGAAAAGGAAGTTTTTAAAGTGAACCCCAATAGTAATCCAGACCTCTCTATGTATACTTATATTGTAGAGCGCCAATTAAAACCAGAAGCCAGAAAGGACATTGTAGAAATATTGGATATCTTGGGCGTAAAACCAACCTCAATGATCGATATCAGTGACGGTCTTTCCTCAGAAATTTTACATTTATGTAAGCAAAGTGGTGTGGGCTGTAACTTGTACGAGGACAAAATCCCTCTAGATCCTACCGTTATTGCTGCTTGTGAGGAGTTTAATATAGACAGCACCATGGTGGCGTTAAGTGGGGGTGAGGACTACGAACTTTTGTTCACCATAGACCAAAAAGAATTCCTGAAAATAAAAGGCAATCCCAATTTAACCGTCGTGGGGCACATGACAGATCAAAATGAAGGGGCACATTTAATCTCCAGGAATAATACGAAAATTCCTTTGACCGCTCAGGGCTGGAATTCGTTTTCCAATGATTGATTAGGCTACCTGTTGTGCGGTAGCTCTATGTCTTTTCTGGTATAAATGTTCAAGGGTATTATTGATGTCCTGTCGTTCAGGGGTCAAACTAGAGAGATTACCACTAACATCCGTGGTTACTTCTTTGTAACAGTGGATACATTTGTACTCCTTGATGTGGAAGGTAACTCTTTTTGACACCGCGTAATGATGTCCAAAAATGCCGCAGCAAAAGGAGCTGAGCTTTGTGCCGTAGTTAGAAAATACTTTTTTCATAATGTAGGTTTTTAGGTGAGCATTGGTTCGGTTTGGGGACCTTAAATGCAAAAATTAGATTAGGTTTCCTTGGGGTAATTGCAACTCATTGAACTGCTTTCATTTACTAACGGTAGATTTACGGAAATATTTGTTATAAACAATGCTTTTTTTGTTTTTTTCGATGAACGTTCCTTTTTTTCTCAAACAGCCCAATTTTCATCCGATGAATTACGCGTTTTAAAGTGTTTGAATTTCCACTATCTTTCGGTCCATTTTTATATCAAATATGAATAAGACCAAAGAAACCTTAATCACTGCCTTTGCCCTATTTTCGCTATTTTTTGGTGCGGGAAATTTAATTTTACCGTCCTTATTGGGCTTTAAGTCCGGCAATCTTTGGTGGTTGGTCACCATTGGGTTCTGTATCTCCGCAGTCCTTATTCCTATAATGGGAATTATGGCCCACGCCAAACTACAGGGAACCATCTTCGATTTCGGAAAAAAGGTGTCCCCAACATTCAGCTTGGTCTATTCCCTAATTATTTACGCCATCTCCATTAGCTTGCCCTCTCCAAGGACGGCATCCGTTACCCATGAGATTGCTATCCAACCATTCTTTCACACCCCTTACCTACTTACCAGTATTATTTATTTTGGCCTAGTGTTTCTTTTTGTGATGAACCGCTCCAAATTACTGGATATCCTTGGAAAATTGCTTACGCCCGCAATTATCTTAATTCTGCTTTTGATTATAGGAATTACACTATTCTCATATGATTATAATTTTGGAATTTCCCTATTCAAAAGTCCTTTTACCGATGCAATTTTGGAAGGCTACCAGACATTTGATGCCATAGGCGCTGTAGTTGTAGGAGGTGTTATCATTGTTTCCATCAATTTGAAGAGTACTGCTTCCTACGCTGAAAAAAGAAGTCTTATCCGACGCGCAGGGTGGTTGGGAGGCTTGGCCCTCTTTTTGATCTATGCAGGATTGATTTTTACCGGAACCTTGATGTTCGACAGTTTTGATCCTGAAATCACCCGTGTAGCTTTACTTACCGGTATTAGCATTAAGACCCTCGGCGGTACTGCCAACCTGTTTTTAAGCCTTTTAGTGAGTTTGGCCTGTTTTACTACAGCGGTAGGAATAGTAACAGGTACTGCCGACTTTATAAAATCAAGATTTTCAGAATCACAACTTGCCTATAATATCACTGCAGTCATTGGATGTCTTTTAGGAGTCCTCATGGGGC
>JBLGAT010000107.1:0-8615 GCA_047612485.1 Psychroserpens sp. | reverse complement strand
GTTGTTGTAGAGGATACCTTGGATCCTGATACCCCAGATTCTATTTTCCCAAATAATTGGGTTTCTTTCCATGAAAATGGGAATGTTGGGATCTACCCCATGTTTGCGGAAAATAGAAGAAATGAGCGCCGAGACGATATCCTTGAAACTCTAGAGGAAAAGGGATTTTTGATAGAGAATATTGTGGATTATACTTCTGCTGAAGCCGAGGAATTATATTTAGAGGGTACAGGAAGTATCATTTTAGACCGGGTACATAAAAAGGCCTATTGTGCCTTATCCGCTCGTGCCGATGAGGAGCTCTTTATTGAATTTTGTGAAGACTTTGAGTATACTCCTGTGGTATTTACGGCCAATCAAACTGTTGCTGGTAAGCGGTTACCTATTTACCATACCAATGTAATGATGTGTGTTGCAGATGCCTTTGCTGTAATTTGTTTGGATACTATAGATGATAAAAAGGAAAAGAAGAATGTTGTTGACCATTTAAAGGAGGATGGAAAGGAAATAATTACCATTACTGAAGCTCAAATGCACCAATTTGCAGGAAATATGTTGCAAGTGCAAGGAATGGGAGGGCAAACTTATTTGGTGATGAGTACAACTGCTTATAATAGTTTAACTCTAGAAAATAAAAAGGCAATAGAAAAACATTGTCCAATAATCCATAGTTCTTTGGAAACGATAGAGACCTGTGGCGGTGGAAGTGCACGCTGTATGATGGCAGAGGTTTTTCTTCCCCAAAAGTAGATTAAACATGTTTTTTTTTAAGCTTCTCTTTTAATTATGAAAGAGAAGCTTTTGTGTCTTTTATAAGTTCTCTTATGAAGATAAAGGTCATGGCCACCATGAAAAAAGCAAATGGCAAGGAGGTGATAATCAATAATTTTTGAACAGCGATCAGCACATCGATTTCTGGTTTGGCATCGCCTAGGAGAATAATAGCCGACGCTCCCAAAAGAATAAAAATAGCCCAAAGTAGACGATGTATTTTACTAGGATTCTTCTTGCCTTTGTCGCTAAACATACTTAATACAAAAACAGCAGAATCTACAGAGGTCACCAAAAAACTAATCAATAGTACTATGGTGGTCACGTTCAAAAAGGTTGCTAATGGATACTGTTCAAAAAAAGTAAAGATAGAGGTGAACACATTTCCAAATTCATTTTGATAGGTTCCCCATGCTTCAATAAGTTGGAACGCTGAACTACCAAAAACAGAGAACCAAAAGAAGGTTCCTAGAGAGGGAATGATAAGTACGCCTAATAACAATTGACGCAAGGTCCTACCCTTGGAGATACGGGCAATAAAAATACCGGTAAAGGGTGCCCAAGCCAACCAAAAAGCCCAGTAATAAAAGGTCCAGTCCGTTAAGAATTCTATACCGGGATTATAGGACCCAATGGCAAGGCTCATCGGAATGAAGTCTATTAAATATTGTAAGGTTGCCATACCAAAAGACCATAAAATATTACTCATATCACTGGTCACAAATATGAAAGCCAGGAGAATTAGGGTAATAAGAATATTCAATTTAGATAAGATTTTAATTCCCTTATTGACGCCCATCCAAACTGAAATAAAAGCAATGCAAGAAATTATAATGACCAAAACTAAGGTGGTAGGAATTCCAAAGTTTGTTTCAAAAATATGGTTTAATCCACCATTGATCTGTGTCGTTCCAAGACCTATGGCAGCAATGAGACCAAATACAGTGGTAATGATGGTCATAACATCTATACCCATTCGGGCTGGTTTATACCTGATGGTGTCTTCTATGGTTGAACTTACCAATACCTTTTTCTTTTTCACGAAAAGGGCATAACCAACAACCATAGCAAATAGCCCATAAAATGCCCAGGCTGTAAAACCCCACTGGTAGAATGTAAATTCTAGTGCTAAAATTTCAGGAGTGTTCTTGGAAATGAAAGGAGCGTTTTGTTGCATATATACTGGTTCCTGCACTGCTCTTAAAAGAATTCCAGCTCCCATACCTGCACTGTAAAGCATAGCAGTCCACGCCCAAAGGGAATGCACTGGTTTTTGATTCTTTTTTCCCAATTTTATTTGACCCAAAGGAGAAAGGGCAATCCCGATCAGTAAAAGAACACACCCGCAACCAAGGTAGAGATAAAAGTATCCAAAATAGTTGCGTACCCAAATAGAGGTGGTTTCTATAGTATTGTAAGATTCCTCAGTAAAACAATAAACGAGAAGAGACAGAAAAAAAATAATCCCAATGGATATGGAAAGAAGAATATTTTTTCTGATGAATTTAAGGATAGCGATAGGGCGGTAGTTTAGGTTTTAGCAATATTTCGTATCATGCCTCCAAATATAAAAAAATGAAAGGGATACATCATAGTAATAGGCCACCTCAAAACTTTAACTACTATTTTTCTATCGTATTAAGGGTGTGTTTAATGTAGTCATTGTAGTGGTTATGAATCCTCTTTCATCTATACCAGTAAGAAGTAATCTATATAATTGATGGTCTTCGGGAATTTTAAGGGCAATTTTAGATCCCTTTCCTACATCCTTAATCGCAAGATAATTACCATATTGATCACATTTCACCAATGACCATTCAAAGTCTATTAAGTTTGTTGTTAAGTCGCTACTCCATTCGTTAAATTCATTACGTGCAATGGCATGATAGTTTAGGATATTTCCCTCGTAAATTGGTCTAGCTGGTTTTAGAATTCTGATATTTGTTGGTTTTATTTGCACATTTGATTTTCGTAAGGTGTTTAATAGGTCAAAATAGTCTTTTTTGTACCTGCCTTTTCTATCTATTATTCCATTAAATGTTAACTTGTTACTTTCGTGTTTATCCTGCCATGCTGTGATAAAAAATGAAATATTGGAAGTATAGATATATGGATCTATTAGACAATCCACATTAATTTCACTAAATACAAATTGAGTATTCGTATTTTTCAAATAGGTCAGTATTGGCTCTAATTGTTCCTTTTTTTTTACAACCAATCCTAAAGCATCTATTCCAGGAACATTTTCCATTAACATCTTAGAATGATAAATTGATTGTTGGTTTACCTCAAGGTCAACGATTAATGGTCTATTTGAATCTATTTCTTTTAGCTCCTTTACTAGGTTCTTCAACCAGACTATGTAGGCTCGTTTTTGAAAAAGCAGGTCGGGTTTATGATGAAAATCTTGTTGATTGTATTGCACATCATTTTGAATACTCCAGGAGGATATATTGCTTTGGAGTTTCCATTTATCAATTTGGTCAATAATTGACTTTTTTAATTCTATGGTTTTTAAAGTATCCTTTACAAAGTCTATATCGCTAGGAATCCAAAAACTATAAGAGATAGTAATATCGAATTCTTTAGCAATAGTTAGTACATTTTGGTCGTATATAGAGTTGCCTTCATATTTAATGGTGTTAATCCCCAGGCGCTTTAGCCTTTTAAAATCAATTAGTAGGTTTTTTCGACTTAGAACATGGTAATCCTTTCGCCAGTCATGTGCCTTCTTAAGATTTACTCCTTTTATTTTTTTTAGTTTATTGATTTCATGAGGTAGGGTTACATCATTTTTTAACTCTGGAAATGGGTTTAAAACATACTCAGGTATTTCCTTTTCCTTAAATGAACTTTTAATAACTTGATTTTCTGTAATGCTCCAGTCCATTAAGTTGTTTTTTTGTAATCCTTCAGGCCAATTATCATCAACCTTACTATTGAAATAGATTACAGATTTTATTTCAGAAAAATTATTTTCAATGGAATAAAATGCCTTATTGAACCATTCGTGTTGTTTTTGGTCATCCTTTAAAGTGCCAAATTCTGAAATTATTACTGGGGTGGATGGTAGCTTTTGAATTTCATAATGGAAAGGCTCATATAGTTTTTTGAATGTAAGATTTTTTCCATCTTGGTTTAGTCTTCCATAATTCAAAATATTTATACCAATCCAATCGACATAATCTTTACCAGGATAGAAAGCCCTTATATTTTTCGATTTCCATGGATTCCAAATCCATATAACATTGCGTGCGCCAGTTTTCTTAAAAATCTCGTAAGTATGTATCCAAGCTTTTTTGAATTTATCTGGGGCACTATCATCATTTATGCACCAAGGGTAAAATGGATTGTCAAACTCATGGGCAAATCTCAGAAAAATAGGTCTCTCCAGATTTTTCATTTTTTCTGCAAATCTGTTTATATAACTATCAAAATAACCTTCTGTTATCAGTTCATATACATGTTTGTTGTTTTGAGGTTCGAGTTCAAAAGAATTTGTCCATGGTTCCCAAGTTATCATTGGGATCGATTTTTGAAGGTAAATAGAGTCTAATAATGGGCCTGGGAAGTTAGACTCTATGTTCTTATTCCAAGCAATATATAGCGATATAATATCAAAATTATCACCTATCTGAGAAGAGGTCTCATTTACGTTTTGGAGATTGGTAATTCCATTATCAATCTTAGGTGCAAAAATTCCTATATAATTGACTTTGTTTTTGATTTGAGGCTCCCCTTGTACACCTTCCCATTTTACATATTCACCATAATATTGTAAAACTCCGCATAATATTAATATACCAAAGCACACAGGAAGAGCAATCTTGGGCCAGAATTCAAATACTTTGCTTTTTAATAAATTTAAATAAGTTAATTTTTCCTTTTTAAAATTTAGACTGAACTCGACATTTTTTTGTTTTTGATACGCAAAAACGAAGGTGTAGGACATAAAGGCTACATTTAATAAAGCAAAACCAGACATAAAAAGCGAGAAAGGTGTGAAATCAATGGAAAGGCCATATATTACGGCTATTATGGAAACAAGCCCTAAGGTTATGTTTGGTAGTAAAATTATCCAACTGGTAAGCTCTTTGTCTTCTTTAGGTGTTGGTAAATAGGGAACTTTTTTGCGAATTATGGTATAAATGAAACCTATGATAAAAACCCACCAAGTACACGTTTGAAGTAACCCACCAATGATATGTATGCCACGTTCACTTTTGTCCATAACCCATTTCTGGACATAAAATCTTACTCCAATAATACAAATGATTATTGGGAAGAAAAGTAGGCCAAAATTTAAAACGTTCCCTTTCCATGGGGTAGAGGCTGTAAAAAGGGAAATTATGGGGATTAAAAAGCTCAAAAGATAGATAACTCCTGAAAAATAGTGGAATGGTAATATTCCATAATGTATTTTTTGTCTCCAAGAGAATTTTTTGAATAGTTTAGGGTATACTGTAACCAATAATTCTAGGGTTCCTCTTGACCATTTGAGTTGTTGTTTGTAATAGGATGTTAGAGACGCCGGAGCAAGTCCTTTTGTATAAATATTTGGAACATATATAGATTTCCAACCTTTTGCATGAAGTTGCATGGCTGTATGCATGTCTTCAGATAACCCTGGGGCATGACCACCTATGGAATCAAGTGCTTTGCGCCTAAAAACGCAATTGGCCCCAATCGCATTTACTGTTCCATAGGAATTCATGGTCATCATTACCGGCCCATAAAAATGGAAAGTTTGTTCAGCGGCACCTTTTGCTACCTCTGATTCCTCTATATTGTAATAGGCTTGCACGGTTTGGACAAATCCAACTTCATCATCTTCAAAATAGGGTATTATATCATCCAAAAAATTGTCCATTGGAATATGGTCTGGGTCTAGAATAAGGCAAATATCTCCTGTGGCTTGAATAAGGGCATTATTTATATTCCCAGCTTTGGCATTAATTCTATTATTTCTAGTTACGTGTACGATACCATTTTGCTCACAAAACTCCTTTAAATAAGAATCGTTGGCTTCATCGCATAAATAGGCCGTATTAGGATATTTTATTCTTTTGATTGCAAGAAGTGTGTCTTGAATCATGTCATAGGGTTCACCTGGGAAGTAAGTTGTTAAAATATCAACTTTAAAATTTCTGGTAAGCTTAGGTCTTACGGGAATTGATATATCCCAATAGTGATACCATATATATACTATTCTTAAAGTGTCAAATGCCAGAGGGCACATTAACAACCAGAAAAGAAAATGATCCTCAATTAATTCTGGGTTTAAAAACCAATAAAAAAAATTAATAATACTAATTAATCCTATTAGAATGAGAATTCTTAGTACTAGTTTGTTCTTTTTATTTGGAGGCTTCATATGGCTTACTTTTGTCATTTAAAACGTAAAAAGGAATGTTTGTTGTGGCGTAGTACCCATCTTGGTCATATATATAGGCAAAAATTCTATAAGGACCTTCTTTAGTGGGTGTAACAAATAGTGTTTTATGTTTCGCGAAATCCTCAAATCTGGTTATTACTTTTTTTGGTTTTATTTCCATATCCCCATAACCCCATCTTCTATAATTCCATGCTTCTGGATAGATTTCCCACTTTATATTCAAGCTGTCTTTTTTAGGTGTACTGAACACAATTTCAGCTATTTTTTTTTCAGATGGAGAAAAAACAATATTTTTCAAGGAACTTTGATTGTCAACAAGCATGTAATCCAAGTCAATTTTATTCCGGTTGTAATTTGATGCCGTCCAAATCGATTCTAGTTCAGGAATAATCTCAGATTTAGAATTATTATCTCCAAATAAACTAAACCAAGTATGTGTGCTTTCTTGTTTTTGTCCCCAAAAAAAAACCAATGATCCTAGACATCCTTTTTGGATATTATTTGAGATATTTTTGTATCTTATTGTAAGCTGTTCTATTTTTTTTGTGCTAGTAGGTTCTATTGGGGCGTCCCAAGAGGTGAAGGTGTGTTCCCACGGGCCATCATTTCCCCATTCACTAAGATAATAGGGTTTAGATCCTGTGAAATATGAAAGGTTGGATATTTCAGAGGTTAAATTTTTTATGTTTCCGAAAATATTATAGGATACCAAATCTATCTTAGGAGAGTGATAATAAATACTTAAGGTTTGTTTTTTACTACTGGAAGGAATTGCAGTACCAACGGGGTGATTAGGATCTAACTGATGAATAATTTCGATTATTTCATTGAAATTGCGCATAAATGAATTTTCCCAGAAAACAAAAGGATATCCAATTTCATTGCCAAGATTCCACATTAAAAGAGCGGGATGGTTTTTATGTTCCGTAATAAGGGATTTGATTTTCTGTTTTAATAATTTATTGTGATTCTCATCTTCGTATGCATTATAATTTTTGTTATACCCGGGGATAGGAATATCAACAATCACGGCCAAACCATTTTTTTGAGCTTCATTGAGATAGTTCGCCAAGTTAATTGTATCGTATAGACGGATCGTGTTGCCACCAATATCGGCCAGTTCCTTCAAATGGGAATTTCCAGATGCACCTTGAATAACAAAAAGATTTTTATTTCTAATGAGTTGAAAACCATGGTCTGTCCTATCTATATAAACAGTTTTGGTTTTATCTATAATTTTTTCCTTTCTAAGACGTATTAGGATAAAAAAGATTCCCAATATGCTTGTAACAATACCTATAAGGAAAAAGATGAGTAATCGTTTAAGCATTTTCAACCAAATAATTAGTTTGGGGATCTAAATTAGTAGATATTATTTAATATCTTAGTTGAATTGAGTTACAAGTAGTAAATATACGACAACAAACATCTTTTCTCTATATTACATCAAATTATTACGGTTGTACTTTAGCAATATTTCGGATCATGCCTCCAAATATAAAAAAATGAAAGGGTACAATACTGTACCAATACAAACGCCCTTTTAGTCCTCTGGGTCTAAACGTAGCCGTCTGATGCAATATATTTTGATCATCAATTCTAAATTCTAACCAAGCCTCCCCGGGTAATTTCATTTCTGCAAATAGCAATAAACGCTTATTTTTCTTATCGGCCAAAAGAACTCTCCAAAAGTCTAGGGAATCCCCTGCATAAATCCTATCTGGATGGGTGCGACCCCTTCTTAAGCCAACGCCTCCAGTAAACTTATCTAATATGCCCCTGATTTTCCATAACCAATTGGCATAATACCATCCCGTTTCACCCCCAATTTTCCAAATATTTTCAAGTACCTTTTCGGGATTGTCAACCTTTAAATGTTGTTCATCCTTAAGCACTCCAAATTTTGGGACCTGAATGTATTTTTTTAAATTCTTGTTCATTCGGCCACTGACCATGCTATCTTTCCAACTACTGATGACCAAGTTTTGTTCTATTTTAACAAATGCCATTTGTATGGCCTCCGTATAGGAATGGGGGGTTAGACCTAATAATTGTTGTATGCGATCATCCTTTGCTACAACTTCCATTTTCATGCTATCTACTAAATTCATGGCTAACTTATAGGAGGTAGAGGTGACAAAATACAGCCAATAGGAAGATAGTTTAGGTGTCATTACAGGAACAGTATAGATAGCAATTTTTATTCCTCTAACTTTGGCGTATTGTTCTAACATGGACTTATAGGTGAGCACTTCGGGACCTCCAATATCAAAGGAGTCATTATAGGTCTTCTTATTTCCCAATACACCCGTCAAAAAGTGAATGACATCCCTGATAGCTATAGGTTGCGTTTTGGTTAACACCCATTTTGGTGTAATCATTATCGGAAGCTTTTCACAAAGATCTCTAATGATCTCAAAGGAAGAACTCCCAGATCCAACAATGATAC